>JBFHEW010000062.1:0-9389 GCA_041583955.1 Bacteroidia bacterium
GGATAGTAGTTGTAGGCAGGGTGTCTCAGATACAATTCAACATAAGGCTCGTTGAATCCTAGCTTGCTTCTCCACACCAAGGTATCTGGCAAGGCACGCTTGTAAACCTCAGGGTAGCTGGCAGAGAATACGCGCGTCACCCAGTATAGGTATTCGCGGTAGTCAACGTTGGCTACTTCGGTCTCATCCATATAGAATGACGAAACAGTTGCTCTACGTGGGATGTTGTCCCAATCGTAACGCACGTCCTGCTCCACACGGCCCATTGTGAAGGTACCACCTTCAATGAACACAAGTCCGGGTCCGGTCTCCTGACCTTCCCAAGGGGCAACCTCAAAACCTCCGTTCTTCGGATCGTTGTGATTCCAACCTGTGGTTGCTGAGCGCTCTTTCTGGCAGGCACCCAATAGCACGCTGGCAATGGCAAAGACGCCTATGATTTTGAAACCGTTGATTTTAAATGACTTCATGACTATGTTGTTTCGGAACATGCTTTGAACGTGAAAACGAATGCTTGGTTACGATATTGTATCAGAACGATGGACAATCAATTGCTCTGAACTTCTTTTTGGGCTTTCTACAACCGAACTGAAGTCCGAGCGAAAATTCGTGAGAACCTGCAGTATTGTTTGTAAGGGACGAGACAGTAACGTCATAACTGTACCCGAACTTGAACGCCCCTTGCTGAAAGCCGATCATTGCTATGAACGCATCAGGATTGCTGAAACTCTGACGGAACCAGATACCTCCAACGATGAACCCTTTAGAAAGGTAGAAACCGTAGTTCAACTGCTGAAAATCCTGTTGGTGTTGGTAAAGGATGTTCGGAGAAAGGTTCCATTTCTTCTCCTGCTCTCTTCTTTTACCGAAATAGATGTTCACACCCGCGTGTCCGGTGAATTTCACTGGAAGTTTGCTGATGCCGGCAAACCCTTCATCAGGTTGCGTCATGTGGTGGGCGGCAAAACCAACGAAGAAATTCTCCGTGTAACCGATGATACCGGCAGAGAAATCAGCGAATATCTTACTGATGTTAGGTCTGACCTCGTTGGTCTGATACACGAAACCATACCGTGGGTCGATCATGTCCCCGAAGGTCAGTTTGTCCCAATCAATGCTTCGTTGCATCACCGTTGCCTGAGCACCGATACGCAGCGAGAATTTCCTGGAAATGTTCATTCGGTAAGCATAAATGAGGCTTCCCTCGAAACTATTCAACGTCCCTTCTCCGGCACGGTCGGCCATGAAGTGACCCGCAACGCCACCATGTAACGCATTGATGTCCATATCGAAAGAAGCACTGTAGGTGACGAACGTACCGGAAATGGCAGGCCATTGGTTCCTGTAATTCATATTCACCCTGGGGCATCTTTTCGAACCTGCGAATGCAGGGTTCAAGTAGATGGGATTCGCATAGAATTGGGTGAATTGAGGATCCTGAGCTACTGCTTCATTGGCCGTCCAACTCCCTACAAATACCAACAAAAAGGCAACGAAAAACCGCTTCAGCATTCTGGTTTTTGAAATTTAAAGGACAATAATACGAATTAATTTAGTTTGGATTCTTGACAACAAGGTAGAGCAAAAATGATTGTTTTTGCACAATAATTCAGTTTGCTCTTCGTTTTGCCGCTGTTTCACAGATTTCCAAACGTCAACTGGTAAAACGAAAGACAGACATTAATATTATAGTGCCGAAATTTACAGAGATTATTCAATGCACAAAACACTTGAACGTACAATGAGGAAGTTGGTGAGGCAAATCCTGATTTTTTGCTTGGTGATAGGGCAAAGCAGTGTGGTCTTCTCGCAGAAGAATGTCGCTGGTTTTCAGTCTGTTGGAACGGAAAGAACGGCCGCTTTGCAGCGAACCGTGGCCGAGGGAACAGACATTATCCAATGGATGGAACCGGTTTCCGAGGTCAAGTATGATGGCTCTACGAAGACGTTTGTGATGTTCGATGGTGCCGTTTATCTCGATGACAGCTCCCTTCCATACGCCATCCGCAACATCCGCGTAAGCCCCGAAAATACATTACAGGCAAGTTTGGAGGACATGCAATTCGAACCTCTCTCGCTTGCAGAGAGAACGGTGGTGCAGGAGTTTCCGGTCAGTACATCGGTTGAGTTGAAAATTGAGCGATATGTTGAACGCAAGCAGAGTTTTGAACGCGTATCGTTCATTCCTATAAGAAGAAACCCGACCTCCGGGCAGTTGGAGAAATTGGTTTCGTTCAGATTGCAGACCCGACCCATACCTTTCTCAGGCCCGAAGGCCGCTCCTGCAAACAACTTTACCAATGCTTCGGTGCTCAGTACCGGCAACTGGTATAAGATTGCCGTTACCCAGGATGGAATGCATCGCATCACCTACAATGACCTGCTGGCCCTTGGTGTGGATGTGGCTTCCATCGATCCGCGTAGATTGAATGTATATGGTAACGGTGGCGGTATGCTCCCGCAGGCCAACAGCGCTTTCAGACATGACGATCTGCAGCAGAACGCCATCGAGGTGGTTGGCGAATCAGACGGGCGCTTCGATCAAGGCGACTACATTCTTTTCTACGCCAAGGGGCCGCATACGTGGGTTCAGGATAGCGCAAGTTGCGGTTACTTCCGGCATCAGTTCAACGTTTATTCAGACCAGGCATACTATTTCATTACCGTTGATAGAGGAATGGGGCGAAGGGTTACTTCCACTGCGCAGGCCAATGGGCCCGTAACCCACACCGTCACCACATTCACAGACCATCAGTTTCACGAAGCCGATAATGTCAATCTGATCAAATCAGGCCGCGAGTGGTACGGGGAGGTGTTCGACATCCAGACCACATACAGCTTCGACTTCGGTTTTTCGAACGTGAGAAGTGCAGACCCGGCCTACATCGGAACCAGATTTCTGAGTGGCTCAGGTAGTTCTACCACCTACAGTGTCAAGGCCAATGGCACCACCATTGTCAATAGTACCGTCATCAACGGAGCTCCTGGGGGCTATGGCGCAACGGCTACTTCTAAGAGCACCTGCTCCGAGGTTTCTCTCAATTCGGGTAACACCAACGTAGCTCTTACCTATGGCAAAGGTGGTAACCCGAGTGCGGTAGGTTGGCTCGATTATATAGATGTGGTGGTGAAAAGGAATCTGTTGATGGCCGGTGGTCAGATGGGTTTCCGGAATCTCGAATCGGTAGGTGTGGGCAATATTGCCGAGTTTCAGGTGGGGAATGCCAATGGTTCGTTACGCATTTGGGAGGTTACGGACCCCACCAACGTATCGCAGCGCGATATCACGCTGCAAGGGTCAACGGCCACTTTCAAGGTGGAAACAGATTCGCTGCGACAGTTCATTGCGTTCAATGGAAGTAGTTTTTTCGGTGTCACTCCCATCGGTCGTGTCGATAATCAGAACCTTCACGGACGCTCACAGGCAGATATGATCATTGTGGCGCATCCGAACTTCCTTACTGAAGCAGAACGATTGGCCGATTTTCACCGTCAGAACGAGACCAATCCGCTTTCAGTACACATCGTTACTCCGCAACAGATATATAATGAGTTCTCATCTGGCGCACAGGACGTCACCGCCATCCGCGATTTCATGCGCATGTTCTACGAAAGAAGCACGGGTTGGCAGAATATGCCCAGATACCTGCTCCTTTTCGGAGATGCTTCTTATGATTACAAGGACCGGTTGGCAGACAATACCAATTATGTTCCTACCTACGAATCGGTTGAATCGTTGGTGCCTACCAATAGCCATGCTTCTGACGATTACTTCGGATTGCTCGATCCTTCCGAAGGGGAATGGAGAGTGCCTACTTCGCCCGATGCATTGGACATAGGTATCGGAAGGTTCGTGGTGAGGACTGCCGAAGATGCCCGAACCGTGGTGGACAAGATCTTCAGATACGAAGAGCTGAGCGTTTCAGGCGTTGAATCTACCAACCACTGCACCGATGGTTCCACCGCCATCATCTCTCCCGACTGGCGCAACAGGATATGTTTCGTTGCCGATGATGAGGACAGTAATATGCACATCAATCAGGCCGATCAGCTGGCTGTTCTGGTAGATACCATGTACCCCGAGTACAACATCAGCAAGATCTATTTGGATTCCTATGTGCAGGAATCAACCCCTGGCGGGCAGCGCTATCCGGAGGCGACCATCGATATAAATAATGCCATTCAGCGAGGTGTCCTTATCATGAATTACACCGGCCATGGAGGAGAATTGGGCTGGGCGCATGAGCGTGTCCTTGGCGTTTCCGATATCAATTCGTGGACGAATTTTTCAAATCTGGCCGTAATGGTTACTGCAACGTGTGAGTTTACGCGCTACGATGACCCCAGCCGAATATCGGCCGGAGAGCTGGTCCATCTCAATCCGAATGGTGGTGGTATTGCGTTGTTCACTACTTCAAGACTCGTTTATTCTGCCCCCAACTTCACCCTCAACCGCAACTTCTATCTCAATTTGCTCGAAGAGCAGGTTTGGGGACCGCCTACCATGGGAGACGTCATCCGTATGACCAAGGTCGCCAGTGGTGGTTCTGTGAACAACAGGAACTTCAGCCTTATCGGAGACCCTGCGCAGCGGTTGGCCTTTCCATTACATAAGGTGGAGACGGTGGCCATTAACGGAGAGAGTGTAAATTCTTTGACCGACACAATAAATGCGCTGGAACGCGTTACGGTTACCGGAAGAATGAGGAATCGTAACGGACAACAGATGTCAGATTTTAACGGGATCGTATATCCGACCGTATTCGACAAGAACTCGAGCGTTAGCACCTTGGCCAACGATCCGAGCTCAAGCGTACGCTCATTCACGGTACAGAAGAACCTTATATATAAGGGGAAGGCCAGCGTGAAGGATGGGGAATTCAGTTTCACCTTCGTTGTGCCACGCGATATTGCTTACAACTACGATTTCGGTCGTATCAGCTACTATGCCGAGGGTGAAGGCACCAATGCCAACGGTTATTTCGAGGATTTCATCGTAGGTGGTTCAAGTGATGGGCTTCAGACCGATGAGGACGGACCGGAGATACGACTTTATATGAATGACGAAAGCTTCGTATACGGAGGAACCACCGATGAGAATCCATCATTGCTGGCACTCGTGGCCGATAGCAATGGCGTGAATACGGTCGGAAACGGGATCGGTCACGACATTACGGCTGTGCTGAATGACAATGCCTCCAATACCATCAACCTTAACGATTTCTATCAGGCCGATCTGGATAGCTATCAGAGCGGAAAGGTGGTTTATCCGTTCAGCGGTCTGAGCGAAGGCACGCATACACTGAAGCTGAAGGTTTGGGATGTTTACAACAACAGTTCGGAGGCGTATACCGAATTCGTGGTAGCCGCATCGGCCAAATTGGCATTGGAGCATGTTCTGAATTATCCGAACCCGTTCACCACAAGAACTTCGTTCATGTTTGAACATAACCAACCTTGCAATAGTTTAGACGTTCAGGTTCAGGTGTTCACGGTTTCCGGAAAGCTTGTAAAGACAATAAATGAAACAGTGCTTTCCAACGGATTCCGGAACGACCCGATCGAGTGGGATGGATTGGACGATTATGGACAGAAGATAGGCAGGGGTGTTTATCTCTATAACCTGAAGGTGAAAACCCCAGATGGACAAAAGGCTGAACAGATAGAACGCCTGGTAATACTTAACTGATTCTTGAAATACACAATGGCTATATTTGCAGCCCTCAAAAAAGAAATGATGTTCAATTCAAGGAGTTTCGGCTCAATTATGATGATGTTGCTGGTGGCAACATCTGCTGGGTTTGCGCAGAATGCTTCCAATCAGGATGAGCGCGCAGACGAGATTCAATTGAATACGATCACCACTGCTGTGCCGTTCCTGATGATATCTCCGGATGCCCGCGCAGGAGCAATGGGCGATGTGGGTGCGGCAACAGATGCCGATGGAGCATCCATTCATTGGAACCCTGCCAAGATGGCGTTCATTGATAACAAAATGGGCTTTGCCGTGTCTTACACACCATGGCTTCGGGCATTGGTTCCGGACATTAACCTGGCATACATCTCTGGCTACGGGAAATTAGGGAAGAAGGGGCAGCAGACGCTTTCGGGTTCGTTGCGTTTCTTCTCGTTGGGTTCCATCCAGTTCACAGACAACAACGGTACAAGCATCGGTAATTTCAACCCGAGCGAATTCTCGTTGGATGTGAGCTACGCCAGAAAGCTTTCCCGCGAGTTTTCGGGAGGTATCTCGTTGCGTTACATCTACTCCAATCTTACAGGAGGTATCAACGTGGGCGGGGCCGATACGAGGGCGGCCCAGACCGCAGCAGCAGACATCTCGTTCTATTATCAGACCAATAAGGTGGAGATAGCAGGAAAGAAGACCACCATTTCTGCCGGTCTTAACATCTCCAACATAGGAGGTAAGGTGGCTTACACACAGACCAATGAGGAGGATTTCATTCCGATCAACTTCCGTTTCGGGGTTGGGTTCAAGTATTTTGCGGATGATCGGAACTCCATCGGGGTCTATTTCGACATCAATAAATTGATGGTTCCGACCCCTCCAACGTATGGAAGGAATCAGTACATCAACGATGAGTTGCCTCCTGGAGATTCCATCGGTCAGTTGAACAATCCAAACAATCTTGACCCTACATTCAATCAGATCATTGCGGGTAAAGACCCTAACAGAAGTGTACCTAACGGTATGTTCACTTCGTTTGCAGATGCACCTGGAGGTAGCGCAGAAGAATTGCGCGAGATCAATCTTGCGGTGGGTCTGGAATACTGGTACAACAAATTGTTCGCCATCAGAGCAGGATATTTTCACGAGCATTACTCCAAAGGGAACCGACAGTTCTTCACGGTGGGGGCCGGTATCCGCTACAACGTTTTCGGTCTCGATTTCGCCTACCTGATCCCGACCACACAACGGAATCCGTTAGAGAACACGTTGCGTTTCACGCTTACATTCGACTTCGAAGCGTTCAAGAAACAGAACGAGGAAAAGAACAGGGATAGCCCCGAAGATTGATGAAGATCCGAGTCGGTTTCGGCTATGATGTACACCGACTTGCCAAGGGCGAAGAGCTCTGGTTGGGCGGTAAGTTGATACCATCCGAACTGGGAGCGGTCGGTCATTCAGATGCTGACGTACTTATCCATGTGATCTGCGATGCCCTTTTGGGTGCGGCCAACCTGCGGGATATCGGTTTCCACTTTCCGGACACTTCTTCAGATTACAAAGGAATTGACAGTAAGGTGCTGCTGCGCGATGTGGTGAAATTGCTCGAAGGCAAAGGCTATTCAGTTGGAAATGTTGACAGTACCGTTGTGTTGGAGCAACCAAAAGTTAATCCGCACATAGAGGACATGCGGGCCATTCTGGCAGCGATCATGAAAGTAGATGAAGACGCGGTTTCCATTAAGGCAACCACTTCTGAGAAGATCGGTTTTGTGGGTCGTCAGGAAGGCATTGCGGCTTTCGCCACGGTACTCATTCAGCAGTAAGTCCTATTTTCAACGTTCATTATTAACGAATCATGGCTGAATTCTCATTTACCATCAAGGGTTTGTCGGTCAGCAGATCGGAATTATCTGAATCAGACAGACAATTGCTCGAAAGGGCCGAGGAAGCAACGTTCAATGCATACGCTCCATATTCGCTGTTCAATGTAGGGGCAGCCATCCGCTTAGCAACAGACGAGATCGTGATCGGAAGCAACCAGGAGAATGTAGCGTACCCATCTGGGCTCTGCGCAGAGCGGGTTGCTCTTTTCGCGGCAGCATCGGTTCACCCCGATATGGTGGTTAAGACGATGGCCATAACGGCCCGTACCACCAAATATGAACTTACCGATCCGCTTGCTCCTTGCGGTGGCTGTCGCCAGGTGATCATGGAGTACCAACGGAAGCAATCCGCGCCCATCCGCATGATACTTGCAGGAAAAAGCGATACGGTCTGGGTGTTTGAGGATGCATCCATGCTGCTTCCTTTCGGTTTCGAGGCCGATTACCTCAAGAACACCTAGGTCTTACCTATCTCGCAACAGGTAGAGAAACTCTCTTGGGTTTCATCTCATAACCAATAACTTCGTAACCGGTAACCTAGAGCACATGGCAAAGAAGAAGTTTGATAAGGATACGTATCTGAAGTGGTATGAACAGATGCTGCTTTGGCGAAAGTTTGAAGAGAAGGCGGGGCAACTTTACATCCAACAGAAGATCCGCGGATTCTGCCATCTGTATATCGGGCAGGAAGCGGTGCTTGCCGGAAGCGTGGAGGCCACAGAAGAAGGAGATAAGTTCATCACTGCCTATCGCGACCACGTGCATCCCATAGCATTGGGCGTTCCAGCCAAAGAGATCATGGCCGAGCTTTATGGTAAGAAAACCGGTATTGTCAAAGGCAAAGGAGGTTCCATGCACATGTTCAGCAAGGAGAAGAACTTTTTCGGAGGGCACGGAATCGTTGGCGGACAGATTCCGCTCGGGGCCGGAATTGCATTCGCAGACAAATACCGTGGCGACAAGAAAGTGACCCTTACGTACATGGGAGATGGTGCCGTCCGTCAAGGCGCATTCCATGAAGCACTCAACATGGCCATGACATGGAAACTTCCTGTCATTTTCATCATTGAGAATAACAACTATGCCATGGGAACCTCCGTTGAGCGCACATCAAACGTAAGCGACCTGTATAAACTAGGTCATGCCTACGAGATGCCGAGCGAAGCTGTGAACGGTATGAGTGTAGAAGCAGTGTACGAGGCGGTCAAGAAGGCAGCAGACCGTGCCAGAAAAGGTGACGGCCCCACACTGCTCGAAATGAAGACCTATCGGTATAAGGGTCATTCCATGTCCGATCCGGCCAAGTATAGGACCAAGGAAGAAGTAGAGAATTATAAGAAACAGGATCCCATTCAGCAGGTTCTGGAGGTTATCATCAACAAGAAATATGCATCTGATGAGGAGTTGGAGGCCATTCAGGCGCGCGTTAACTCAGAGGTGGACGAATGCGTGAAATTCAGTGAGGAATCACCATTCCCAGAAGCGTCTGACCTTTACGAAGATGTTTACACACAGGCTGATTATCCATTCATAAAGGAGTAAAAAATGGCAGAGGTTATTCGCATGCCCAAATTGAGTGACACCATGACCGAAGGGGTGGTGGCAGAGTGGCATAAGAAGGTCGGAGATGAAGTGTCGTCAGGCGAATTGCTTGCCGAGATCGAATCGGACAAGGCAACGATGGAGTTCGAGTCGTTCTTCGATGGTGTATTGCTTCATATCGGTGTAGAGAAGGGGAAAGGCGCAGCCGTTGATTCCATTCTGGCCATCATTGGAGAAAAGGGAGAGGATATTTCTGCGTTGCTGAAAGAGGA
>JBFHEW010000063.1:0-9368 GCA_041583955.1 Bacteroidia bacterium
GCTTACAAGAGTAGTCAATAGGGTTGCGGATGCAACAGGTATCAGAACAATGGAAATACGCCACGGATTCAGACTGATGAGCGTAGTGCTATGAACCAGGTAGGCAACGGAAGTGAGCAGTATGCCCACCAGCGTAAGTATCAGCATGAGGTTACGGATGAGTGAGTTGCGCAAACTGGCGAGTCCTATGGTCAAGAGCAGTACCTGTCCATAGAACTTCGGGTTGAGCCAATTTTCCGGGTTGATGTGGATATTGGCATCGTAGCCCGCCATCACCGCCTCGTCAATGGCGTTTCTAACGCTAGCATCCAAGTGCAGGAAATGGTCAGAAATGTAATAGGAGTATGGAAGTACCGACAGCAGCAATACACCTGCGGCAAGCATGTCCCACTTTCCGAAATTGGCAACTATCAGCAGGCAACACGCCATGATGGCGCCCAAGAACAGGTAGTTGGCGTGCATCATGGCAGCAGGGGCAATGCACAGAATGGCCAGCGCGAATCTGCGCTGAGAAGCAAGATGAATGCTTAGCAGCAGGAATACACCGAAAACGCTCGGCTGCAGATAACCACGAAGCACGCCCTGTTCGGCAATGCCGCTGTCCCACATCCACCGCAGGTCCACATCGAATATCAATTGAGAATATGTTCCCCAAATAGGAGCGGAATGAAGCAATAGGAACAGGGCAGAGAAGGAGAAAAGCCGGGTGCTGCTATTGTAAAGAGGCGATACATGGTCGGCAATACCGAACATCGAAAAGGAGTAGACGGCAGAAAGCAATACGTAAAGCAGGGTGATCCAAACGCCAAGCTGCTCGGCAGGGAAAATGGCCACCAACCAACTGAACAACGGGTAGGGGTCTGGAGAAAGTAGGAGGGGGTCTGCACTGAACGCACCGGGTATCAACTTGTCCATGCTCCACAGGAAATAAATGTTCTGATTGCCCGAGAACAGCTCCTGCATGGGATAGACAATGGTGAGCAACACTCCCATCAAAACGTGAAACACATAACGGTTATGCCGCACCACTTCCATGGTGCTAAGTAACGAAGTCAGACCATGAAATGGGTAAATGGAATAAGCAAAAGCTTCATTGGCGATGGGTCTGGTTGAGGAAATAAATGTGCTTCGTCATTTCTTTTCTGCTTTCCAATCACACTACTTTCGCAGCATGGAAATCGTTTTTGCAAGCAATAATGCGCACAAGCTGGAAGAAGTACGGTCAAAGCTTCCCGAGCACTTCAAGGTACTTTCACTGAAAGAGGTATTGGGTGATGTGGATATCCCGGAAACAGGTATTACGTTGGATGAGAATGCTAGCATCAAATCGAGGTACGTTTATGAGCGTACCGGCAAGAACTGCTTTTCGGACGATACGGGTCTGGAGATAAAAGCGCTGAACGGTGAGCCAGGTGTGTATTCTGCCCGTTATGCCGGAGAGAATTGTTCATTCCAGGACAACATGGACAAGGTTTTACGGAATTTGGACGGGACTGAAGACCGAAGCGCCTGTTTCCGAACCGTTATCAGTCTTATACTGAACGGGGAGGAACACTTTTTTGAGGGGAGGGTTGATGGCGAGATCCTAAAGCAAGAAAGCGGCAAAGCCGGATTCGGCTATGACCCTATTTTCCGGCCAACTGGTTTTACAGACACATTTGCCGAGATGACAATGCAGCAGAAGAACGCCATCAGTCACCGAGGCTTGGCTGTTCAGAAACTGGTCGAATTCTTAGCTTCCAGCTAAGGCATCATCTATCAGCGACCCGAAGAAATCCTGTAGGGTCATTCCTGCATATCTTACCTGCTGCGGCAGCAGACTCTCTTCTGATAGGCCGGGAATGGTGTTCACTTCTATCAGAAATGGTTTTCCGTCCTGTACAATGTAATCGATGCGCGACATGCCTTTCAGCTTCAATCGACCGTAAACCCGTCTGGTCGTTTCCTGTATCAGGTTGCGGGTCTCGTCAGGAATCCGGGCGGGGGTTATTTCCTCGCTTGCGCCTTCGTACTTCGCTTGAAAGTCGAAATATTCGTTCTTGGACACGATCTCCGTCAGCGGAAGAGCAACCACTTCTCCATTGGAAGAATAGACCCCGCTTGCAATTTCCACTCCATCCACAAACTGTTCAATAACGGCCTCTTCATCGTTTTCCAATGCTTTGGCCAATGCCTCGTTGAAGTGTTCTTTTGCTTTCAGTTTGGTGATGCCGAAGCTTGACCCGAGGTTGTTCGGTTTCACAAAGCACGGCAGCCCCACCTTTTCCAGCACGGACGCTGCATCTACCTTCTCGCCCTTTCTTATAAGTATGGATTGGGCAATATTCACATCACCGAATTGACGTAGGAATCCGTTGCAGTAGCTTTTGCTGAAAGTGAGTGATGACGCAAGCACTCCCGGAGAGGTGTACGGTATTCCGATCATGTCGAAATAACCTTGCAGTTTCCCGTCTTCGCCCGGAGTGCCGTGTATGGCATTGAAAACCACATCGAACCTTGTTCGGTTGCCGTTGAGCTGGAAGGAGAAATCGTTCCGGTCCACCGCACATTCAGAGCCGTCAGGAAGCTGCACATTCCAACCTTGTTTGAAGACCTTCACCAGGTAGGGGGCATAGGTTGTCCGGTTCAGATGTTTGAAAACTACATTGGCACTCAACTCAGAAATGACCCATTCCGAAGAGTATCCGCCAAATACGATTGCAACTGTCTTTTTCATGTGGCGATGTAACGGCACCAATGTAATTGAAATTATGTATGCCGCCTCTGAGACGTCTCAATAATTGCTGAACAGCCGAGGGTGCATAATTTATATCTTTGCGCCCCGTTGCATTAGCACGTTTTCCATTCAGACCGATGGGTTTTATCAAGTTCATTTTCAGTAAACTGTTCCTTGTCAATCTGGCCATTGCCACTGCGTTGGCCATTCCGGCCGTGGTAGGGTTATACTTCTGGTTGGATTACCAGACCGAACATGGCATCACGGTTGAGACCCCTGATCTGACGGGTCTCCGGATGAACGAATTGGAGGCAATGGCCGATACTTTGGAAGTGGAACTGGTTGTGGTCGACTCGGTCTACTCAGAGGATTTTCCCCGCGGAACCGTTGCCGATCAGGACCCGAAACCCGGCTCTTCGGTAAAGCGTGGAAGGAAGATCTATCTCACCGTCAACGCCTTACTGCCCAAACAGGTGGTTGTTCCGGATGTGAAGAACCTATCACTGCGTCAGGCCAAGGCCGTGCTGGAAAGTGTCGGACTCCGATTGGGAGGATTGGAATACCAACCTGATATTGCCAAGAATGCCGTGCTGGAACAGAAGATCAATGGACGCACGGTGAAGAAAGGAACGCTGGCTTTCAGCGGAACGGTGGTTGATCTGGTACTCGGTGATGGGTTGAGCAATACCCGCGTGCTCATTCCGTATCTTCTTTATTACAATCTGCAAGAAGCCATAGACCGGTTGAATCTGTCTTCCCTTAACTTGGCAACATTCATGATCGATACACCGTTCGTTGATTCGGCACGTGTGAGGGTGTACAAGCAGATACCGGCCTTCAGCGAAAAGAATCTGGTGCCAATGGGAACATCGGTGATCCTATACCTCACCGAGGACACGCTTTCCATTGAGTATGACTCTTCGCTTTATGCCTTACCGGCTCTGATGGGTGATTCAATTTTAACAGAAGAAGACATCAATGATGAAGGATTTTAAGAAGGAGTTGAGGATTATCCTCGTGCTGCTTCTGAGTGTTTTCTCGCTTGGGCTCAACGCTCAGGAAATGCTATTCGACCTGAATGGCAACCGAGCACTCGGCAATTACGAGAATTACCTTAGAAGCAGTCAGGCAGTATCGCGTGCGGTGGGTGACACGCTGGAGCTTCCGTTCTTTGAGGACTTCTCAGAACCTTTTTCACGTTTGCAAACGGCTGCCGACCTATACCCTGATCCGCAGCGATGGGTGGACAATAAGGCCTACATCAACAACCACATGGCCGTTAACCCCATTTCGCAAGGGGTCGCCACTTTTGATGGATTGGACGAACGGGGCCGTGCCTATGGCTTCGGATTCTCGTTGGCGTCCATCTCCGATAGTCTTACTTCGAAACCGATAAACCTATCGACAGCTGTCGATACAGTGATTCTCAGCTTCTATTATCAGGCTCAAGGAATGGGCAATGCCCCTGAGTCGGCAGATATTCTTCTAGTGGAGTTCAAGGATACGGCAGGTATCTGGGGGCGCGTTTGGGAAGTGGAAGGCTATACCTTGGAAGATTACAAGTTCAATAGGGTGATGTTGCCGGTACTTGGTGTGCAGTATCTGCATGCTGGATTTCAGTTCCGGTTCATCAATTATGCCTCGCGTGCCGGAAACGTGGATCATTGGCATGTCGACTACATTGAGCTCGATGAGGGAAGGACATTTGCCGATACGCTTATCAATGATGTTGCTTTCATGGGGCAGACATCGGTAGATCATAACGGAATCGTATTGAACAAAACATCTTCGGTGATAAAGGAATACAATAGCATGCCTTGGACCCATTTCAAAGCAGATCCAGCTGCATTCATGGGCGATTCTTCCTATTTCGCCATCCGTAATAACACATATTCTTCAAGTCCGTCCGGAAAGTATACCATGCAGATCTATGATTCGAACGGAGTGCTTATCCATACAGGAGTTGAAGCTGCACCGGATGTGCTGCCGAATATCATCTGCGGCAATCAGGTGAATGACTGTGCACTGACGGTGGGAGGGGTACAGGATCTTCTGTACGACACGGTCGATTTCGTTTTTCCGACAACGTTGCAACTGACCGAGGACTCCATGTTCTTTGAAGTGGTGCACAACATCAACGATCTTGCTGACGCGGTGAACACGAACGATAGGACTTCAGACAAACAGGAATTCTTCAACTATTACGCCTATGACGATGGAACCGCAGAGGCCGCTTATGGCCTGGGCGAACTGGAGAACATCGGTATGGTTGCCGTGAAATACAATATCAAACAGGAAGACTTCCTGAGAGGAATACAGCTGTATCTCAACCCTGTTGAGTTCGACCTTACCGATCAACCTGTCAACCTAGCTGTGTGGACCGGTAATGAGCAGCCCGATCAGATGATCTGGCAATCTGCCGACACCAACCTTTACTACACCGACCAGATCAATTATTTCTATCACTATCTGATAAACGATACGGTGCTTCCTGTGGTAGGTAATATCTGGGTGGGATGGATACAGCAGCCGGCCACCGGAATGAAATTCTCCGTTGGGTTTGATAAGCGAACCGATGTTTCTAGCAAGGTGTTTTACAACTTGGGCACCACTTGGAATCAAAGCTCCATACCCGGAGCCATCATGATTCGGCCTGTGGTAGGTCAGCCCTACAGTTGGGTCGATGTGGCAGAACAACCTGGTATGAAGCACCTGAAGGTATATCCGAACCCGTCAACAGGCGATGTCTTCTTGGAGGAGGCTTTCTCTGGACAGTTCAGAACGGCACAACTAACGGTATTTGATCTTTCCGGAAGGATAGCGCACACGCAGCGCGGCTACGATGGGCGACTGCCACTCGCACACTTACTCGCAGGTACTTACATCCTGCGTGTCGATTCTAACCAAGGCGTTTTCACCGAAAGACTGGTGCTACAACCATGAGCGAAGACAACGACCTCTACGAAGAGGCAGACGACCAGGAAGAACTTTATGAGCATCACCGCTTTATGGCCGACCCTGGCCAAGAGCCTTTGCGTATAGATAAGTTTCTCATGGACCGCGTGGCCAATGCCACCCGCAACAAGATCCAGGTTGCCGCACATGCCGGAAATGTTCATGTGAACGGAAAACCAGTGAAACCCAATTACAGGGTGAAACCTAAGGATGAGGTGACGATCGTTCTGGCGTACCCTCCGCGCGATAAGACCATTCATCCGGAAAACATACCGTTGCACATTCTCTATGAGGATGATGATGTGGTGGTTATCAATAAACAGCCTGATCTGGTGGTGCATCCCGGTCATGGCAACTATACTGGAACGTTGGTTAACGGACTGATGTACCATTTCAAGAATCTGCCGGATCTGGGTAAGCGCGAAGAACCACGGCCTGGTCTGGTCCATCGCTTGGACAAAGGCACTTCTGGAGTCATGGTCATTGCCAAGAATGAGTTGGCCATGTCGGGTCTGGCACAGCAGTTCTTTGACCGCACAACCGACCGTCTGTACAATGCATTGGTTTGGGGCGATTTTGAGGAGGACGAAGGAACCATTACCGGGCACATCGGGCGTTCTGTAAAGAACCGCCTACAAATGGACGTATTCCCGGATGGCGAGCAAGGCAAACATGCCGTTACCCACTACAAGGTATTGGAGCGGCTTGGATACGTGACCTTGGTGCAATGCAAGTTGGAAACCGGTCGGACACATCAGATCAGAGCGCACATGAAACACATCGGTCATACGCTCTTCAATGACGAACGATATGGTGGAGACAGGGTGCTGAAGGGAACCACCTTCACCAAATACAAGCAATTCGTTGAAAACTGTTTCGAGATTGCGCCACGGGCCAATCTGCATGCCAAGAGTCTGGCCTTTACGCAACCCATGACCAAGCAACGGCTGACCTTTGAAACCGATCTGCCAGACGATATGCAGGCCGTATTGGAAAAGTGGCGCGTGTATATCAGCAGCAGAACAGACTGACTTGCCCACAGTGGTCTTATCAGTTGCCACCGATAGGCGAACCGAAAAGCCCTACGGCCATCTCCATCCAAACGAGTAGAAAAAGAATCACCGCCACCAATATTGCCACGGCTCTCGCTCTTTGCTGTTTGACTTTACGAGCTATGAGTGCGATCACGATTGCAAGTGCAGTCAGTAATATTCCGGCAACAAGAAAATCAGTGGCGTTCCACTGCACCTCATCTGTGAATTGCATCAGAATCATCGGAACCAGGAGTAGGACCACCGCTCCCGCAGCCAGTATCTTCTCTCTGTTCTTCATTCGTTAGGTAGGGGTGATTCAGTTGAATGAATGTACAGAACACCCACGATATTGAATAAGTAACGCTAAAAAAAAGTGCAAACACGGAGAAAATTCGTGTTGCGGGTGATGTAAACTACAATGTTGAAGGGTCATATGGGTATTTCAACTTATCCATTCATCGCCACCGAGGAGCGTAATTAAGGTGGTTCAACGTTACTGAGACCGCTTAATGCGAAGCCGGAGCGATTCGATCGGTTTTTCGATGAACCTGATTGACACGAAAGACACTATTACCGAAATGGCTATGGCCGACAACGTTAAAAGAATACGGTCCAGATGCCCTGTAAGCAATTGGTTGTCCCAGAAGAGAACGGCTGAGATGAGACCGGCTTGCCAGTGAAAAATATATATCGGATAGCTGAACTTGCCAATTTCGTCATCAGACCTCTTTGAAATGAAGGTTCCTTTTCCATCTATCAATACGATTATGACCCACGCATTTATGAGGTAATTGAAGTAGTATGACGCGTTGATGAGCAAACTATGATCAAATTTTTCTCCGAAAGCGCCAACCATTGCATTCAGGGCGAAAGCAACTAGCAGAAGTTTGAATCCGACCTTTGGCAGATACCTGTCAAAGATTGATGTCAAGGTTGGTTGGTAGTGGTAGATCAAAGCGCCAATGGAAAATGGGAGGCTGCCCGCAATGATATGATGGTACCTGTACGTTTGGTCCAATCCCATGAAATGAGTAAGTGAAAAATAGAAAACGCTTACGCAGAACCATATGACCGTCCGCTTCATGCCTTTCGAAATCCCAATGCAGATCAAGGCGTAGTAAAAAAGTTCAACTGTCAGAGCCCACGTGGGAGGAGACAGCCGAGGCACTACCATGTGCGGAAACCAATTGAAATAGACCATTGTGAGGTTCTGAAAAAGGTCCGTCAATGAGTTCGGAAGGAATAGCGTGTTCTTAAAAGCAGTGCTCACGTTGCTCCCAACGATTACAATTGCAAGCATCGAAACGATCAGTAGAAACCAATAGCTCGGATACAATCTCAAGAAACGGTTCAGAATGAACTTGCCCCTTCCGTTTCCGGTAAAACCATAGGAGCGAAGCATTACGTAGGTCATGAGGTATCCGCTTAGAATATAGAACCCATGGACTGCGTACGGGCCAACCACAGGTACGTTCAGCAAATGATATACGACAACAAGTACGGCTAGAATGACTCGATAGAATCCAAACATGATGTTCGCGCTATGGGTGGTCCATCCCTGCTATCGAAACACGAACGGACGGAACATCACTTGTGAATGTTCGTGCGAGTAAGGTATGAAGATTTCAATGAAGCCGAATCGGTCTGTTCACACCGGGTATATTGCTTAAGCCTCAATAGCCTCTGCTGCAAAATCGTAATCCATGTAATCGGTTACGGTATTGTAAACGGTGTCGCGCTCAATAGGGTGGCGGCCGACCTGCTTAATGAGCGCTACCAGTTCCTGTGTGGACAAGGCCGGGTTCTGATCCTCGGCACCTGCCATACTGTAGATCTTAGTGCTGTCGTCAATGGTCCCGTCAATGTCATCCACGCCAAAGGCCAGGCTCATTTGCGCTGTATGGCGGCCTATCATGGGCCAGTATGCTTTCACGTGGCCGAAGTTGTCCATGTAAATGCGACCCACCGCATAATTGCGGAGGTCTTCAATGGTACTGACTTCACTGATATGGCTCATCTGGTTGTTACCATTGCGGTATTTGAGCGGAATAAAGGTGTTGAAGCCTCCTGTCTGGTCCTGTAAGTTGCGTAGGCGTGTCATGTGATCCACGCGGTGCTCAAACGTTTCCATGTGGCCATAGAGCATGGTGGCGTTGCTCGGCATACCCAGTTCGTGCGCGGTACGGTGAATCTCCAACCATTGGTCGGATGTGCATTTGTCTGCACAGATCTCTGCCCGAACCTGCTCGTCAAAAATCTCGGCACCGCCACCAGGTAACGAATCCTGTCCGTGGTCTTTCAGGATCTGAAGCCCTTCGCGATAACTCACCTTCGCCTTTCGGCACATGTATTCAAGCTCAACAGCAGTAAAAGCCTTTACGTGGATGTCGGGCCTTATCTCTTTGACTTTTTTGATGAGAGAAGCAAAATAGTGCAGTCCCATTTTCGGATGTACACCACCAACGATATGAACTTCGGTGATGGGTTTCCCTTCATAGTTCCTTACTATCTGCAGAATCTCCTCTTCAGAAAGTTCCCATCCTTCGCTTTTCTGTTTCAGAAGACGGGAATAGGAGCAGAACTTGCAGTCGAACACGCAGATGTTCGTGGGTTCCACATGGAAATTACGATTGAAGAAGACCTTGTCGCCAAAACGCTTCTCC
>JBFHEW010000064.1:0-9351 GCA_041583955.1 Bacteroidia bacterium
AGAGGTGGTTGAAAGCAGGATATATGCGGGAACCAATCTGAGAACCACGCTCGAGAGCTCCCAGTATCATGGTAGATGTATTGCCCAACGGGCTAACGAATTGTTCTTTAACGAGTAGAAGAATTGCCGTAGTGCTTGGCAAACCACTTCAGCGTCACTTCCAAGCCATCTTTCAAGCCTACCTGAGGGTCGTAACCAAGGTATGCTTTGGCCTTGGAAATATCGGCCAGTGAATCCTGAACGTCTCCCTGCCTCGGTTCCCTGTATGTCGGGTTCACATCAGACCCTACCAGGTCTTTCAGGTCAAAGTAAAGTTGATTGATGGTGGTCCTTTCTCCGAAAGCGATATTGTACACCCTTCCTGAAGCTCCGGGAACTTCGGAGAACATTCCTCGGATATTGGCCTGCACCGCATTCTCCACAAACGTGAAATCGCGCGATTGTTCGCCATCTCCGTTTATGAACGGGGATTTTCCTTTAAGCAAAGCGTCCATGAACAACGGTATCACGGCTGCATATGGGCCATCCGGCTTTTGGTTGGGACCGAAAATGTTGAAGTAGCGCAGTCCGACAACCTCAATACCGTAGTTCAGCGCATATACACCGGCATAGATCTCATTCACCAATTTGGAGGCCGCGTAAGGCGAGAGCGGATCGCCAATGTGCTCTTCCACTTTCGGAAGTTTGAGGCTATCGCCATAGACTGACGAGGAACTTGCATAGACGAACCGTTTCACGTTGGCGTCCTTAGCCGCGGTCAGCATATTCAGAAAACCGGTCACATTGGCTTCGTTGGTAAGCAATGGCGTTTCCAACGAGCGGGGCACAGAGCCCAACGCTGCCTGATGACTGATGTAGTCGATCCCTTCGCATGCTTTACGGCAGGTTTCAGAATCGGAAATATCGCCATTCACAAACTCGAAGTTCGGAAGGTTCAAGAACGGCTCAATGTTCTGAAGCTTTCCTTCAGAAAGATTGTCCAGTACCCGCACCTTGCCGGCACCGAAACGGATAAGGTATTGCACAATATTCGACCCTACAAACCCGGCACCACCAGTTATCAGGAAAGATGAATCACTAATGTCGTTGGTATGGAAAGGAGTCGAATACATTATCTGTCCTGGTATTGTTGTTTGAAGTAATTCTTGTAGGCACCGGATGTTACACTGGTAAGCCACTGCTCGTTTTCCAAATACCAGTCTACGGTTTTAGGTAAACCTTCTTCAAAGGTGAGGCTGGGTTCCCACCCCAATTCTGTTTTCAGTTTTGTAGAGTCGATGGCATATCGGAGGTCATGTCCAGCACGGTCTTTTACGAACGTGATGAGTTTTTCTGACGATCCTTTTTCACGACCCAGCTTTTCGTCCATGATGGAGCAGAGTAGTCGGATCAGGTCGATATTGGTCCATTCGTTGTTGCCGCCTATGTTGTAGGTTTCGCCCAATCCACCTTTGTGAAACACCACATCAATGGCGGAGGCGTGGTCTTCCACATACAGCCAGTCGCGCACGTTCTCCCCTTTGCCATATACTGGAATCGGTTCGTTGTTCTGGATGCGATGAATGGCCAACGGTATCAACTTCTCCGGAAAATGATTGGGTCCGTAATTGTTGGAGCAATTGGAGATCACAACAGGCAGGCCGTAGGTGTGGAAATAGGCACGTACCAAATGATCGGAGCTGGCCTTCGATGCCGAGTAAGGGCTTCGTGGGTCGTAGGCAGTGGTTTCGTAGAAAAAACCTTCCTCGCCCAATGAACCATAAACCTCATCTGTGGAAATGTGGTAGAAACGTTTTCCCTCCCAGTTCCCATTCCACAACTCCTTAGCGGCCATGAGTAGATTCACGGTGCCGAGTATGTTGGTCTGAATGAAAGCCATAGGCCCGGAAATGGAACGGTCAACGTGCGATTCTGCGGCAAGATGAATGACACCGACAGGTTGATGTTTTTCAAATACCTCCTTAAGACGGGCGGCATCTGTGATGTCAGCGTGCTCAAAAACATAGTTCGGAGCGTTCTCCACATCCTTCAGGTTTTCGAGATTGCCAGCGTAGGTCAATGCATCCAAGTTCACGATCCTGTAGTTGGGATAGTTTCTTACAAACCGTCTGACGACATGCGAGCCAATGAATCCGGCTCCTCCTGTGATAATGAGTGTTTTCATGCTTTGGTCTTTCTATAATTCTTTTCCCAATTCCAGGATGAGCGGAGTGCCTCCTCCAATCCGAGTTCTGATTTCCAGTTCAATTCGGTGTTCGCTTTCGTGGTATTTGCAAATACTGCCGTGATATCGCCACTTCGTCTTGGTCCGATCTTATACTTGATGGAGATTCCGTTCGCCTTTTCAAACGCCTTTACCACGTCAAGCACACTGCTTCCTTTTCCTGTTCCGATGTTGAAGATGTCGTAGCTGCTTTTTTCCATTACGGTCTCCAGTTTACGGAGAGCCTGGAGGTGAGCTTTTGCAAGGTCGACCACGTGAATGTAGTCTCGAACACAGGTGCCATCTTCCGTATCATAATCATCACCGAAAATGGTGAGTTCCTTTCTTACACCGGCAGCAGTTTGGGTTACGTACGGTACCAGGTTGTTGGGTATCCCCACCGGAAGTTCACCGATAAGGGCGCTTTCGTGCGCTCCGATCGGATTGAAATACCTGAGTGATATGGCCTTCAATTGCTTGGCCCGTGCCGTGTCGCGGATGATGTCTTCGCACATGGATTTCGTGTTGCCATAAGGCGACTCGGCTTCCTTTCTGGGGGTGGTTTCCGTTACGGGACATACATCTGGCTGTCCGTAAACCGTGCAGCTGGAAGAGAAGACCAGATCGGATATCTGAAACCGTTCCATTTCGGAAAGGATGTTCATCAGGCTTCCAAGGTTATTCTTGTAATAGAGAAGCGGTTCATGCACCGACTCTCCCACGGCTTTCATGGCCGCAAAATGGATGACAGACGTAGCCTTATGACCGATCTTGTCGAAAACACGGGCCAACTGGTCTGCATCATCAATATCCACCTGAAAGAACTGAGGCGTTTTGCCGGTGATCTGCGCAATGGATTGAAGGATGCCCTCTTCAGAATTTGACAGGTTGTCGAGAATAACGACTTCATATCCATTATTCAGCAGCTCCACACATGTGTGCGAGCCGATGTATCCCGTACCCCCAGTTACAATTACCATATCACAGACTCCAATATGATAGTTTGGTGATCTTATCCTTGTACACGCCTTTCACATCAACAAAAACCCCTTTCGGTTTGGAGATGTCTTGAAATTCACTTTCGGGCTTACCCAGATATTCCTTGTGGTTCACCGCCAGAATGATGGCATCGTAATCCGAGTCGGTCTCAGGGGTCAGTTCAAAGCCGTACTCATGTTTAAGATGAGCGGAAGATGCATGTGGGTCTACCACGTGAACGCGAACTCCGAACGATTCCAATTCGCGTATCACATCTACCACTTTTGAATTTCGGATATCAGCAACATTCTCTTTGAAAGTGGCTCCCATCACGAGTACTTTCGATTTGCTGATGTCGCCACCGTTTGCAACGATCTTCTTCACAGTTTCGCGGGCCACATATGCACCAACTTCGTCATTGATGGACCTACCCGAAGTGATCACTTTGGAGTGATAGCCCAGTTCACGTGCCTTGTGGGTGAGGTAATATGGGTCGACACCGATGCAATGACCACCTACCAACCCTGGGAAGAATTTGAGGAAGTTCCACTTGGTGCCGGCCGCTTCCAACACATCGAAGGTGTTTATTCCGACTTTATTGAAGATCATGGAGAGCTCGTTCATGAGTGCAATGTTCACATCGCGCTGCGTGTTCTCAATGATCTTGGCTGCTTCGGCCACTTTAATGGATGGGGCACGGTGAACTCCGGCATCCACCACCAACTCGTAGGTCTTTGCGATGTTGTCCAGTGATTCCGCGTCACAACCGGAAACAACTTTGATGATCTTTCTCAACGTATGCTCCTTATCTCCTGGATTTATCCGTTCTGGAGAGTAGCCTATTTTGAAATCGGTGTTGAATTTGAGACCCGAAACTTCTTCCAAGACAGGAACACAATCTTCTTCTGTACAACCAGGGTATACGGTTGATTCGTAAACCACATAGTCGCCTTTTTTCAGTGCGTTTCCAACCGTTTTGGACGCTCCCAGAACAGGCCGAAGATCCGGAAGATTGTGCTCGTCAATAGGGGTAGGCACCGCTACGATGAAGAATTGCACGTCATTCAGGTCCTCTGGGTTGGCAGTAAAGAGGATGTCGCAACCCTCAAAATCGGCAGCTTCCAATTCCTCGCTTGGGTCGATGTTGTTCTTCATCATATCCACCCTTTCCTGATTGATGTCGAATCCTACCACTTTGATCCTTCTTGCAAATTCAAGCGCAATGGGTAGGCCAACGTAACCAAGACCGATAACGGCCAACTTGGCTTCCTTCTTCAGCAGTTTTTCGTAGATGTTGTCCATGTTAGAACTTTAAAATGTTAGGGTCTCTCAGGTCGTAAATTCGTTCAATTATCTCAACTACTTTCATCCCTTCCATGGCGTTTGTGGCAATGGTCTTTCTTCCTTTGATGGTGTCAACCACATTCTGAATGACAAAATGGTGATTGGCTGCCGAACCTTTGTAGGCACCATAATCGTTGGCCGGACTTGCCGCCTCCAATTCGGGCATTTCGTAATTCTCAATATTGCAATGAACCACTTCGTTCATGTATTGACCGCCTATTTTCACGCTGCCTTTTTCACCGATAATGGTCAGGCTGCTTTCCATGTTCGCGTCCCATACGGAAGTCGAATAGTTGAGGGAACCCATTCCACCATCTGCCAACTGAAAACTCACCATTCCGGAATCTTCGAATTGGGTGGAGTGTCCATGATTGAAATCGCGGAAATCGGCTTTGATGTTCTTGATGTCTCCGAACAGCCAATATAGAATATCTACGAAATGTGAGAACTGCGTGAAAAGGGTTCCGCCATCGAGGTCCTGTCGTCCTTTCCAACCGCCCTGCTTGTAGTAGCGGTCATCGCGGTTCCAGAAGCAGTTTATCTGAACCATGTATATCTCGCCCATCAATTTGCGGTCAATGACGTCTTTGATCCAAACGGATGGTGGCGAGTATCGGTTCTGCATGACGCAGAAAACCTGCTTGGCCCGATTGAGCGCTGCATGGATCACTTTCTCGCAATCTGCATTTGTCAGCGCCATCGGCTTTTCGCACAGAACATGGCTGCCGGCATTGAGTCCGGCCAAGCTGTTCTGAGCATGAAGTCCATTTGGAGTGCACACGCAAAGCACGTCAGGCTTAAGGGTTAGCAATTCATTGAGGTCGTTGTAGAAAGGCACGTCATAAGCCTCAATGCTCAACTCTGACCGAGGTCTTACATCACAGAGACCGATCAATTCAGATTCTTCATTTCTGACGATCATCTCGGCATGACGCTTGCCAATATGGCCACAACCGACCACTGCAAATGATATTTTCTTCTGGTCGCTCAACTGATCTTTCTTACAGCTCCGTTCTTCAATTCGTATTTTTCTTCAGATTCTGGGCAAATGGCCAAACCGTTGGCGTCAAATTCGAGCCTGTGGCCGTATTCGCTCATCCAACCGATCTGTCTGGCAGGGTTTCCCACAAGCAGCGCATAGGCCGGTACGTTTTTCGTGACCACCGAACCAGCTCCGATAAAAGCGAATTCACCGATGTTATTGCCGCATACAACAGTTGCGTTGGCTCCAATGCTTGCTCCGCGTCCAACTACGGTTGTTTCGTATTGGCCCCGTCTGTTAATCGCACTGCGTGGATTGGTGACATTGGTGAAAACCATCGATGGTCCGAGGAAGACATCATCTTCGCACGTAACGCCTGTGTAAATGGAGACGTTATTCTGCACCTTTACGTTATTCCCAAGTTTCACTTCGGGCGATACGACCACATTCTGGCCTAGATTACAGTTTTTCCCTAGGACACAGTTGCTCATGAGGTGAGAGAAGTGCCAGATCTTGGTGCCATCCCCTATAATGCATCCATCATCGATGATGGCCGTTTCATGAGCAAAGTACCCCATTACTTCCGTATATAACCTTCAAACGTGTTATGCTCTTTCTTGTAGAGTTCCTCGTCCGGCAGACTTTTGAAATATTCGTATGTGAGCTTCAATCCTTCTGCACGGTTGACCTTAGGCTCCCAGTTCAGAATGGCCCTTGCTCGGTCAATGTTCGGTTGGCGTTGCATTGGGTCATCAACAGGTAGCGGCTTGTAAACCACTTTCTGATCGGTACCGGTAAGTTTGATGATCTCTTCGGCAAACTGAGAAATAGTGATCTCATCCGGGTTGCCTATGTTCACCGGCTCTGCATAATCTGAAAGAAGCAGTCGGTAAATTCCTTCAACAAGGTCGTCCACATAACAGAAGCTTCTTGTTTGGCTTCCATCTCCGAAAACGGTGAGGTCTTCGCCACGCAATGCCTGTCCGATGAATGCTGGCAGAACCCGTCCATCATTGAGCCTCATCCTCGGGCCATACGTGTTGAATATCCGTACGATCCGTGTCTCGACCCCGTGGTAGCGATGGTAAGCCATGGTAATGGCCTCTTGGAAACGTTTTGCTTCGTCATAGACCCCACGCGGTCCAATGGGATTTACGTTTCCCCAATAGTCTTCCGTTTGCGGGTGTACCATGGGGTCGCCATAGACTTCCGAAGTAGAGGCTATCAGCATTCTGGCTCCTTTTGCCTTGGCAAGGCCCAAGCAATTATGTGTTCCGAGAGAACCCACCTTCAGGGTCTGAATAGGGATCTTCAGGTAGTCGATCGGGCTTGCAGGAGATGCGAAATGCATGATGTAGTCCAACTCTCCTGGGATATGAATGAATTTGCTTACATCATGATGGTAGAATTCGAACTCCTTCAGTTTGAATAGGTGCTCAATGTTCTTAAGATTTCCTGTTATCAGGTTATCCATGGCAATCACATGGCATCCTTCTTTCAGGAATCTGTCGCACAGGTGAGATCCTAAGAACCCGGCTGCACCGGTTATCAACACTCTTTTCATCCTTGTGGGATTATGGTTTTTCTTCCGATTGAGTTGTAATAGAAACCGAGCTCTTTCATTTGCTCCAGGTCGTAAAGATTTCGACCGTCAAAAATGACCTTCTCTTTGAGGTCTGACTCCAATCGGTCAAATTCCGGTGAGCGGAACACAGACCATTCGGTGGCAATGATCAGTGCATCTGCGTTCTTCAGAGCCTCGTATTGGTCGGTAGCGTAAGAGATCTTGTCGCCCAATAACTCTTTCACATTTTCCATTGCTTCAGGGTCGTACGCGGTAATGGTAGCACCGGCAGCAAGGAGTTTATCAATGACGTAAAGGGCAGGAGCTTCGCGGATGTCGTCCGTATCCGGTTTGAAGGCCAGTCCCCATAGGGCGAAATGCTTTCCCTTGAGGTCGCCTCCGTAGAAGTCTTTGATCTTCGGTACGATGATGGTCTTCTGCTCTTCGTTCACGCGCATCACCGATGTCAGTAGCGAGAAATCGTAGTTCACCTCTGCGGCCGATTTTGCCAGTGCCTGAACGTCTTTCGGGAAACAGCTTCCTCCATATCCGATACCGGGGAAAAGGAATCGCTTTCCGATACGCGTGTCAGTTCCGATGCCGATGCGTACTTTATCGACATCCGCGTCAAGCAATTCGCACAGGTTGGCCACTTCGTTCATGAAGGTGATCTTGGTTGCCAGGAACGCATTGGCTGCATATTTCGTCAACTCTGCGGATTTCTCATCCATGAAGATGATAGGATTCCCTTGTCTCACGTAAGGCTTGTACAGCTCTTCCATTATCTTCTGAGCGCGAGGAGAAGATGTGCCGACTACCACTCGGTCCGGCTTAAGGAAATCATCAACAGCAAATCCTTCTCTTAGGAATTCCGGATTGGAAACCACATCAAAATCAACGCTTGAATGTTTTTTTACCGCGGCAGTCACTTTCTCGGCAGTTCCTACAGGAACGGTGCTCTTGTCTACGAGAACCTTGTAGTCCTTCATGATCTTACCAAGGTTGTCTGCAACACCAAGGATGTAAGAAAGGTCGGCAGAACCATCTTCTCCCGGAGGGGTAGGTAATGCGAGGAATACCACTTGAGCTGATTCAACAGCTTCGTTAAGGTCGGTGGTGAATTTCAATCGTCCCTGCTTGATGTTGCGTTCAAATAGCACATCGAGATGAGGTTCATAGATCGGCACCTCACCGTTTTTCATCCTGTTCACCTTCTTTTCGTCAATGTCAACGCAAATCACGTGATTACCTGTTTCGGCAAGGCATGTTCCTGTTACCAGTCCAACATAACCTGTTCCTACTACTGCAATGTTCATTTATCGATTATTATTTATGAATTCGAGTACTTTCTCAATGATATACGCTTGTTGATCCGCTTCCATTTCGGTATGAATGGGCAGTGAAATCACGTTGTCGCAAAGGTTTTCCGTAACGCTGAACGACCTATCCGAATCGCTCAAGGCAAATGCCTTCTGCTGGTGCAGCGGAATCGGATAATAGATCATGGACGGAATCTCATTTTCCGCCAAGAACTCCTTCAGTGCATTTCGGTCAATTCCGTTCAAGACAAGCGTGTATTGGTGGAAGACGTGCGTAGACCTTTGGTCGCGGACCGGGGTTTTTATCGCTGACACTTCGCGGAACGCCTCATCATACCTGTCTGCAACAGCAATTCTTCTGGTAATGAAGTCATCCAGATGTGGGAGTTTTACCCTGAGGATGGCTGCCTGCATGGCATCCAATCTGGAATTCACTCCTACCACGTCATGTACGTATTGCCTGCTTTGTCCGTGCGATGCGATCATCTGCGCCTTGGAAGCCAGTTCGTCATCGTTGGTGCAAATGGCCCCACCATCTCCGAAACATCCAAGGTTCTTGGACGGAAAGAATGAGGTGCAGCCGAACTGACCGATGGTGCCGGATTTCGCGGTTTTTCCGTTGGAGAATCTGTAATCAGAACCAATGGCCTGCGCGTTGTCCTCGATAACGTAAATACCATGTGCATTGGCCAGGTTCATCAATGTTTCCATGTCTGCACATTGACCATAAAGGTGCACGGGAACAATGGCTTTTGTCTTTGTCGAGATGGCGGCTTCTACCTGATCCAGGTCGAGCGTGAACGTGTGCGGGTCTACATCAACCATTACAGGCGTGAGCCCGAGTAAGGCGATCACCTCAGCTGTGGCCACGTAGGTGAAGGTAGGTACGATGACCTCATCGCCAGCCTTCAATCCAAGCGCCATCATGGCGATCTGTAGTGCGTCTGTTCCGTTGGCACAG
>JBFHEW010000065.1:0-9346 GCA_041583955.1 Bacteroidia bacterium
ATGAAGGGGTCGCCATCCACGATCATGCTGTCCATGTCTGACAGTTCCATGAAATTATCGGAAACCCCTTTGATCCGCGCGAAATACTGCTTATCGCGATAGCGGATAAGGCAACTTTCCTCCAGCACTTCCACGTAACCGACCACTCCTTCCGTTTCCAGGATGACGTCAATCGGGATGGAGCTCAACTCCAGGGTTTTCCCCTCAGCAGGAGAAACAACAATGGGAGCTTCGAACACATTGTATAGCGAAATGACCAATCCCTCGAATCCGTTGAATACGGAAAGCACTATGACCATGGCTGCAGTGACCACCGCCACTCCGGCCACGGAAATACCCGAAACGATGTTTATCGCATTGTGCGACTTCTTAGAAAAGAGGTAGCGTTTGGCTATGTGAACGGGGAGGTTCAACGGTCGGTTCAGCCGCCTTTCAAGAGGTTATCAATGCGTTCGATCTGATCGAGCGCATCGTCAATATAGAAATGAAGATCGGGCGCAATGCGGAGTTCGTTTCGCTCTGCTGCCAGGTACTTCCGCACTTCCCATGTCCTGTCTTTCACTTCTTGGAGCACCGCTTCCTTATCGGGCACGGCAAATATGCTCAGGTACACCTTTGCTATTCCGAGGTCGGGGCTTACCCTCACGGTCGTAACGGTAATCATTCCGCCTTTGGCATAGCTACTAGCATTTCGTTGGAAATAGACTCCAAGTTCGCGCTGAATGACCCGTGAAACCTTCTTCTGTCGTGTTGTTTCCATAGCTACAAAAGTACAGCGTATAAAGCTAACCGGACGTTCCGCACAGCTAAATACGAAAAGAGTGGCCGAAGTAGCATCTCACCTCCTGTGGAGGGGTTGGGGGAGGCTGTTCTAAAGGTATATTTGCGCTATGCAGAGTTATTGGGGCATCATTGGACTTCTGAGAAATTACAAGGGCCAGGTGTTGGCCGTGGTCATCCTCAACATCCTTTCTGTCATCTTCTCACTGTTCTCGCTCACAATGGTGGTGCCGTTGTTGGGTGTATTGTTCGGCATTCAGCCCATCGTAACAGTAAAACCCGACTTCTCTTTCAATCCCAACTCACTCATTGACCGTTTTTACTACGAGGTGAGTCAGTTGATCTTGGACGATGCGGGCCAGATAACCGTAGACGGACAGATGCGCGCCTTGGTGTTCATCTGCGTGTTTGTGATTCTCACCTTCCTGCTCAAGAACCTTTTCAGATACTTGGCATTGTATGCAAGCGCTCCGGTCAAGAACGGAGTGGTGCGCGACATCCGGAACCAGCTTTACAGGAAAGTGGTCAACCTACCTATTGCCTACTTCTCTGAGGAAAAAAAGGGAGATATCATCTCAAAAATGACGAGCGATGTGCAGGAAGTGGAGAGTTCCATCATGAGTTCGGTGGAAGTCGTTTTCAAGGAGCCATTCGCCATTGTGTTCTTTCTCGGAACGTTGGTTGTCTGGAGCCCCGAACTGACCATGTTCGTGCTGGTTCTGTTGCCGGTAACGGGTCTGGTGATAGGTCGTATAGGCAAGAGTCTGAAACGATCTTCAAAGAAGGTGCAGAACCAGATGGGCGTATTGGTTTCGGCCATGATCGAGACCGTTTCGGGGCTTCGCATCATCAAAGCATTCAACGGCATCGGATCGTCCATTGAGAAATTCCGCGTTCAGAACCAGCATTACATGGACCTGAAGGTGCGAATGACAAGAAAGCAGCACTTGGCCAGCCCGCTGAGTGAGGTTCTCGGAACCATCGTCATGGTACTGGTGATCTACCGTGGCGGCTCGCTGGTGCTGAGTGGCGATGGACTGACGGCCGATCTGTTCATCGGTTACATCGTTGTATTCTCGCAGCTCATTCAGCCTTCAAAGGCATTGACCTCCGCGGTCTACATGATCCAGAAAGGCATGGCAGCGGTAGAGCGTATCAACACGGTTCTTGATGCCAAGGAAACCATACAGGAAAAACCGAATGCCATTGGTCTGCCGGCCTTTGAAAAAGAAATTGAGTTCAGAGATGTGAGCTTCTCTTACGAGAATGGGGTGAATGTGCTCAAGAACATCAACCTGACTGTGAAGCGCGGTAGAACCATTGCCATTGTAGGACCTTCGGGTGCAGGTAAAACCACGTTGGTCGATCTGCTTCCTCGGTTCTACGACCCGACAGATGGCGAAGTGTTGATCGATGGTGTCAATATCAAGGACGTGAAGGCATGGGACCTCCGAGCCAAGTTGGGAATCGTTACACAAGAGGCCATTCTGTTCAACGACACGGTATTCAACAACATTGCATTCGGGTTGGAGGGAATTACCGAAGAGGAAGTGACCGCAGCTGCCAAAGTGGCCAATGCACACGAGTTCATTGCGCAGATGGATAAAGGTTACCACACAAGCATTGGCGAGGATGGCGGCAAACTTTCGGGCGGACAGCGACAGCGCATCAGTATAGCACGTGCCATTCTTCACAATCCTCCCATTCTTATCCTGGACGAGGCCACCTCAGCCCTTGATGCTGAATCGGAAAAACTGGTTCAGGAAGCACTTTTCAAATTGATGGAGAACCGTACATCGTTGGTCATCGCGCATCGTTTATCCACCATTCAATTTGCAGATGAGATAATAGTGATCGATGACGGAAAGATCATTGAACGTGGTAACCACATGGGGCTGATCGCTCACAATGGGGTTTACAAGAAACTGTATGAAATGCAAGCCTTCGTTTAGTAGGAGGTTCCGAGTTTAAAGTGGACGCCATCCTTCGGCAGGCTCAGGATAAGCTTTGACCACGAAACGTTGAACTACTTTTTGAACAGCGGCACCGTACTGCAAGCCTCGCCATACATCACGCTTTTGGCCACTGGAGTGAGCTTGGAAACAAACTCAACATAGGCCGAAGTAGGAACCGGATACTTGCTACAGCCTTTTACAATGACACGCTCATCTTGGAATTGCGAGAGATCGAGATTAGAAAGTGCTTCTTGGTAGAGTACTGTTTCCAACGTTTCTGTTGTGCCCATCACTACCCGCTTCGCCACGGGTTGCAGATATGTTGCAGCCAACATGAATGCCCATTGAGGTACAATGGCATCGGCAGTGCATTGAATATTGACAAACGCATCCTGATACACACTCCAATCGAGGTCTTTCAATTGCTGGCGGTAATCCTTCTCCCGCAGGATCAATCCCTCAAACAGAAAATCCTTGAGGTCGAAAACCTTGCGTTCACCAACCTGATACAGGTCTTCCAAGTTGAAGGTGATGAGGGCGCTTTCGGCAACCTTGTTTCTTATTTCTTCAGTGTTTTCCATTGTTGTCGGTAGGGCTTTGCCGCGGCAAACCCTTACATGAATCCCAGTTCGAGCAGCGCAGCTTCGCTCATCATGTCCTTGTCCCAAGGTGGGTCGAAGGTAAGTTCCACCTTGCCTTCGGTCACTCCTTTTACACCACGCACTTTCTCTTCCACTTCCAGCGGAAGACTTTCGGCCACAGGACAACTTGGCGATGTAAGGGTCATCAGCACATTGGCCTTTGCATCATCGTCAACCTTCACCTCATAGATCAATCCCAACTCGTAGATATCAACAGGTATCTCGGGGTCGTAAACCGTTCTGAGCACGTCAATGATGCGCTCTTCTATCTGCTTCTTTTCTTCGTGCGAAAGACTCATGACCGATTATTCTGTTGGGTTTTAAAGGCCAAAGCATACAGTTTCATCTGCTTCACCATGCTTACCAATCCGTTTGAACGTGTTGGCGAGAGATGTTCCTTCAGTCCGATCTGATCGATAAATGTCATCTCGGCATTGATGATGGCATCCGGCTCCTCGTTCGAGAGTACGCGGATCAACAGGTTGATAATGCCTTTGGTAATGATGGCATCGCTATCTGCTGTAAAGATCACTTTACCGTCCTCCAACTTGGCATGAAGCCAAACCCGGCTCTGACACCCTTTTATCAGAAGGTCGTCTGTTTTCAGCGCCTCATCTATCAATGGTAATTCCTTTCCGAGTCCGATGATGTGCTCGTACTTATCCATCCAATCATCGAACAGCGAAAACTCTTCAATGATCTCCTGTTCTTTTTCCTCTATTCCTGTCACTACCATTTTTCTTTTGTTTCCTGTTACAGCGATGATGAGAATGCTAAAACATCCGTTTCACTCTATCAATACCTTCAACAAGTTTTACGATCTCTTGTTTGGTGTTGTACACGGCAAATGAGGCGCGTACGGTTCCTGGCACTTCAAAGAAGTTCATGACTGGCTGTGTGCAATGATGCCCTGTGCGTACAGCAATTCCCAACTTATCAAGTATCACACCTGTATCGTATGGGTGAATGCCATCCAACACAAACGAGACCAGCCCGGCCCGTTCTTTTGCCGTGCCAATGAAGCGAAGCCCCTTTATATCGCGCAATTGACTTACGGCAAACCGGGAGAGTTCTGCTTCGTGCTGCATGATGAAATCGTAGCCAATGCTGTCTATGAAATCGATGGCTGCACCTAGGCCGATGCCTCCGGCAATGTTGGGCGTTCCCGCCTCGAATTTGTGCGGAAGCTCGTTGTAGATCGTTTTCTCAAACGTGACACTCTTGATCATATCACCGCCTCCTTGATAGGGGGCCATATCATTGAGTAATTCCTCCTTGCCATAAAGCACACCGACTCCGGTCGGGCCATACATCTTATGCGCAGAGAACACGTAGAAATCGGCATCCAGGTCCTGTACATCCACTGGTGTATGATGAATGGCCTGCGCCCCATCGATCATGACAGGAATGTTCTGTGCATGGGCAATTTCTATCATCTCCTTGATGGGATTGATGGTACCCAACGAATTGGAAACGTGCACCAACGAGATCAACTCGGTTTTCGGGCCAATGAGCTTCTTGTACTGCTCAATGTCTATTTCCCCTTCCTTCGAGATCGGAATAACCTTGAGATGAGCCCCTCTACGCTCGCACAGCATTTGCCACGGCACGATATTGCTGTGGTGTTCCATGGCAGTGATGAGGATCTCATCGCCCCTTCTTACCAGACTGGCACCGAAAGAGCTTGCTACCAGATTGATACCGCCCGTGGTACCCGATGTGAAAATGACCTCGTGGTCGTACTTGGCGTTGATGAATTTCCTCACCTTCTTCCGAACATCCTCATAGGCAGCGGTGGCATCCTGACTTAAGGTATGCACTCCACGGTGGATGTTGCTATTCTCCAACTCGTAATAACGACTCACGGCATCAATGACCGATCTGGGCTTCTGCGAAGTGGCCCCGTTGTCGAGGTACACCAGCGGTCGTCCGTTCACCTCTCTGGTGAGGATCGGGAACTGTGCGCGAACTGATTCTATATCCACAAGCAACTCACTCATCAACGCATTTCTTTCAGCTTGGCCTGTATCTTCAACTCGAGCGTATTGCGCAGTTCTTCGTTGGAGATGCTGTTCAGCACCTCGCTCGCGAACGCGGTAAGCAGCAAGGCTGTGGCTCCGAATTCGTCCAAACCACGGGCCCTGAGGTAGAAAACAGCATCCTCATCCAACTGTCCGGTGGTGCTTCCGTGCGAACATTTCACATCATCAGCATAGATCTCCAACTCAGGTTTTGAATTCATTGTGGCATCATCAGACAAGAGAATATTGTTGTTCGATTGGTAGCCGTTGGTCTTCTGCGCATCGCGATGCACGAACACCTTACCGTTGAACACACCTGAGCCGTTGCCCGACAGAATGCCGCGATACGTTTCGTTGCTATTGCAATTGGGAACGAGGTGGTCGACATGCGTGTGATTATCGAACAATTCGTTGCTGTTGATCATGTAGAAACCATTCAGATGCGTTTCCACGTTTTCGCCTTTCAGGCGGATGTTGAGGTTGTTTCGGAGCAGTTTTCCGCTCAATTGAATGCAGTTGGTGGTGAAGTTCGCATCACGCTCGCAACTCACCTCGGTGGTTGTCATCAGGTTTCCTCGACCGATTCCTTGAACGAAATTCAACTCCAGCCGGGCATTCTTCCCTACAATGACCTCGGTAACATGATCGAGCAAGGAACTTTCATTCCCAGAACCTGTGAAATGGTACTGGCATTTCAGCGAGGCGTTCTCTTCAAGAACGATGAGCACACGGGTGGCGGCAAATTCGCCTTCCAGCAGATCCATCTCTTGGTTCAGCAGTAGCTCTCCGTTGATGTGGGTTCCTTTTTTCACCCGCACAACAAGTGCTTTCCCGAACACCGATGTATTCAGAGCAGCAAGAGCTTCTTTTCTATGGATCCCGCTTGAGCCGATCAACGTCTCATCGTCCGACCAGCTTACTTCCAACCCGGGAACATCTGAATGTGAAATGGCACATTTGCCTGAAGCAAGACTCAACCCATTATCGAATAGCCGTTTGATGTTGGTGTACTTCCAATCCTCGTGTTTCTTGGATGGAATGCCGTTTTCGGCCAGAAAAACTTCCGCTTCTGAACGTATGGACGAGAAGTTAGCCGGACTTTTCGCGCCAGCAACCAGATCACTCAAAATCGATGTTGTCATCGCTTCGCTCATGCCTCTGCCAATTCTTCTTTGATCCAATCGTATCCTTTCTCTTCCAACTCCAACGCGAGTTCTTTGGTGCCCGAACGTACGATTCTTCCGTTGTACAGCACATGTACAAAATCAGGAACGATGTAGTCCAACAAGCGTTGATAGTGGGTAATCACCACAAACGCATTGTCTTTGGTGCGCAGCTTATTCACTCCGCTTGCCACTATCCGTAGCGCATCAATGTCCAAACCACTGTCGGTCTCGTCCAAAATGGCCAATTTCGGGTCTAGCATGGCCATCTGAAAGATCTCGTTACGTTTCTTCTCTCCTCCCGAAAAGCCTTCGTTCACAGAACGTCCGGCCAAGTTTCCGCTCAACTCCACCAATTGTTGCTTCTCCCGCATGAAAGCGAGAAAATCCTTTGCTTCCAATTGCTCCAGACCACGGTGCTTGCGCACTTCGGCCACGGCATTCTTCATGAAGTTGACGTTACTTACTCCAGGAATCTCTACCGGATATTGGAATGCTAGGAACAGTCCTTCGCGGGCGCGCTCTTCGGGCGCCATATCCAACAGGTCTTTCCCGTTGAAATCGACCTCGCCTCCGGTCACTTCGTAGTTTTCATTACCGGCCAATACAGACGCCAAGGTGCTCTTACCAGAACCATTCGGCCCCATAATGGCATGCACCTCGCCCGGATTCACAGTCAGGTTGAACCCTTTGAGGATGTCTTTGTCCTCAACTCGGGCTTTTAGATTTTTAATGCTTAATAAACTCATTCTTCGTTTTTCTTTTTACCACAGAGAACACGGAGATTTTACACGGAGTTCGCGGAGAATTCCTCTGTGTTCTTCGTGCATTACTTTGTGACCTCTGTGGTTAAACTTCATTATCCAACACTTCCTTCCAAACTTATCGCCAACAATTTCTGCGCTTCCACAGCAAATTCCATCGGAAGTTTGTTCAACACTTCTTTGCAATATCCGTTCACAATAAGACCGATGGCCTGCTCGGTGTCCAACCCGCGCTGGTTGCAATAGAAGATCTGGTCTTCGCCCACCTTACTTGTGGTGGCCTCATGCTCCACTTTAGCGGTCTTGTTTCCGCACTCGATGTACGGAAACGTGTGCGCTCCACTTGTAGAACTCAACAACAGCGAATCGCACTGCGAAAAGTTGCGTGCGTTGGAGGCGTTCTTGGCAATTTTCACCAATCCGCGGTACGAATTGTTGCTATGCCCGGCAGAAACACCTTTACTGATGATGGTGCTCTTGGTGTTCTTTCCAAGATGGATCATTTTGGTTCCGGTATCGGCCTGCTGGTAGTTATTGGTCACCGCCACCGAATAGAATTCTCCGATGGAGTTATCGCCTTTCAGGATGCACGATGGGTATTTCCACGTGACAGCAGAGCCGGTTTCGACCTGTGTCCAAGATATTTTGGAGTAGGCACCCGCGCAGATTCCGCGCTTCGTCACGAAGTTGTAGATGCCGCCCTTTCCATTCTTATCGCCCGGATACCAGTTCTGTACCGTTGAGTATTTGATCTCGGCTCCTTTCAATGAGACCAGCTCCACAACTGCCGCATGTAGCTGATTCTCATCCCGCTGCGGAGCCGTACAGCCTTCCAGGTAGCTACAGTAACTGTCTTCGTCTGCAACCACAAGCGTGCGTTCAAATTGCCCGGTGTTCATGGCATTGATACGGAAATAGGTGCTCAGCTCCATTGGGCAACGCACACCTTTCGGGATGTAGCAGAAAGAACCATCTGAGAACACGGCCGAATTCAGGGCTGCATAGAAATTATCGGTGTATGGAACCACGCTGCCGAGGTACTTCCTCACCAGGTCGGGATGGTTCTGTACCGCTTCGCTGAAGGAGCAGAAGATGATACCCTTCTCGCGAAGCGTTTCCTGAAAAGTGGTCTTTACGGAAACACTGTCGAACACGGCATCTACCGCAACGTTAGAACCGGCCACATTCATCAACCGCTTCTGTTCTTCGAGCGAAATACCGAGCTTTTTGAAGGTTTCGAGCATATCTGCATCCACCTCGTCCAAACTGCTGATCTCCGGCTTCTTCTTCGGAGCAGAGTAATAGATGATGTCCTGAAAATCGATCTTCGGATAACGGACGTGAGCCCACGTGGGCTCCTCCATGGTTAGCCAATACCGGAAAGCTTTGAGTCGCCACTCGAGCAACCATTCCGGCTCGTTCTTCTTCTGGGAAATGGCGCGCACGGTTTCTTCGCTGAGTCCTTTCGGAAGCTGATCTGTTTCTATATCAACGCTCCAACCGTACTCGTATTCCTTCTCGGTGAATTCCTTTAATGCCTGATTCTCCTCTGCCATGTTTAGCTCATTAGCCGCTTAGCGGATTAGGAAATTAGACTGCGAAGCTTTCGCCACAGCCGCAAGTTCTATTCGCGTTCGGATTCTTGAAAATGAAACCTTTACCGTTCAATCCTCCTGAATAATCGAGTTCGGTGCCAATGAGATAGAGGAAGCTTTTCTTGTCCACAACCACCTTCATTCCGTTGTCTTCAAAAACCTTATCGTCCTCCTTCATTTCGGTATCGAAACTCAGGTCGTAAGAAAGACCTGAGCACCCACCTCCTTTTACTCCCACGCGGATAAATGCCTCGTTGAGGTTCTTGCCTTCTTCCTCCATCAGAGTTCTGGCCTTCTTGACTGCGCTTTCTGAAACTTTTATCATCTCAATTGCCTTAACACAAACTATTTAGAATAGTTCTAAATAGAAGCTGATTTCAAGCGCAAAAATACCTCAATCGTGGTAGGTGACCAAGCTTTTGAGTAA
>JBFHEW010000066.1:0-9335 GCA_041583955.1 Bacteroidia bacterium
CGAAGGCATCCTGAACATTCAGGTGGAAAAGGCTGAGGAACTCAATTCAATTTCTGTTCTTGACATGATAGGAAGAACCGTAGCCCAATTTGCAGTGACCGGTAACAACAGAACGACAATCGACCTACGAACATTGGTAGATGGCGTATATCATATCAACTTGAACTCAAACAATGGCATTGCCACACGAAAAGTGGTGTTGCTAAGAGATTAAGCCTTAACCGAAACGATTGCTCATGAGGCTAATTCTGTTCATATCAATGATTCTTCTGTCGGTTGTTTCGTGTAAGAACAATGGACAGAAAACAGGTCAAACCAAATCGACTGCGGCCGAAAAAAAGCAGACCATTGTGAAGGACATCATCGTTGAGAACAATCGAAAGCCTGTGAAGCCAGATTTCGCTGTGCTGGAAATGACCAATGAGAATGATATTCTAACGGTTGTTGTACGCTATTCCGGTGGTTGTGAAGAGCACGATTTCAATGCATATTTCTCTGGAGGTTGGGCCAAAAGCCTACCTCCGCAAGCAGCAATTACCTTGGAACACATCAACCCGAACAACGATGCTTGCCGCAGTCTGGTGAAGGACACGCTTCATTTCAACATGAAGCCATTGCAATACAGTGGTGCCAACGAAGTGGTGGTGAAATGGAGTTCGAACCCAGAGATTCAGACCACATACCGTTACGGTAAATGATCAGACGCTTCGGACGAGTCCGGAAAGTTCTGTTCTGAGTTTGTCTGAAACCTGAACCAAAGGCAATCGGACGTTCTCATCGCATATACCAAGTGTGTGCAAAGCGCACTTCACTCCAGCAGGATTGCCTTCTGCAAACAGAAGATTGACTATATCGAACAAACGATACTGGAGCGTTCGTGCAGTTTCGAAATCGCCAGCTAAACTTGCGCGTATCAGGTCTGAATATTCTCTAGGAAGCGCGTTGGCTACAACCGATATGACGCCATCGCCTCCACTTGCAATCAGTGGAAGACTGAAATTATCATCTCCAGAAATGACGAGGAAACCATCTGGGCGGTCTTTGATGATCTTCATGCATTGATCCAAACTTCCTGATGCTTCCTTAATGGCGACAATGTTCTGAAAGTCATGTGCCAACCGCAAGGTGGTCTCTGCTGTCATGTTTGAACTTGTCCTTCCCGGAACATTGTAAAGGATGATAGGCAATGGAGTGCAGTCTGAAATGGCCGCATAATGCTGGTATATTCCTTCCTGCGTTGGCTTATTATAGGCTGGAGAAACAGAAAGAATGGCTGTCAGCCCTGTTGTATCAAGACCGTTCAGTTGTGCGCAAACCTCTGCTGTGTTGTTTCCTCCTACTCCCAAAATGGTAGGCACGCGTCCGCCATTGGCCTTTACCACAGTGTCAAGCACATCTTCCTTCTCTTGCTTGGTAAGCGTGACACTTTCTCCGGTAGTACCCAACACTACCAGATATTCGACCCCACCATCAATCAGATGATCGGTGAGTTTTTCGAGATGGGAGAAATTGATGCTTCCATCATTATCAAAGGGGGTGACCATGGCCACACCTGTGCCTATCAGTTCTTTCATGCAAGCAAAGTTAAAAGGCGAATAGGATTAGCGTAAACAAAAATCACGTTGGATCCAATACGGACCAACTGGAAAATACCGACATGAAGGCCGAACATCATGGCGCCAACAGCTTAAGTCAAGCTATTTTCCTGCATCGTCAATCATATTCAGGTAATGCTGTATCTGTTCAATGAAAAAAGACAGGTCCGAATTGGCATCTACGTTGATCATCAGGTCATAAAAGTCCTCATAACCCTTTCCGAAACGACCTACTTTAAAATGGGCCCTGGAAAGCCCAACGATAAAGAGCAATGAAATGAACTTATTGAGTCGCAGATCAATGAGAATATCGAATGGTTCGCTCATGAATCCGACCACTTTTCTTCCTTTCGGTTTGTAGTACCAATTGAAATCATCGCGGGTAAAAAAGTCGAAATCCTGACTCGATTGTAGAAACGAAGCAACCTCTGCTTTAGGAACAAAACCCAATGATTTCACCTGCCTGAGCCCTCCTCCACGCAGTTTGTCCGAAAATTCACGTATCAACTTAAAGGTGCGCTCGTCCTTTGCGTTGAATATGATGCCAATACTCCGGGCCGATGCCAAACCCATGCTTTGTACTTCTCGGGTTCGGATACGCATTTCCTGACGGAGAAAATAGGAACCCGCCAGTTTACGTAGCCGGTTGATAAGAGGTATATCGAGTATCCACTTTTTCACGCCACAAGTTACGCAGATTGATCACGTGCTACTTCCATTCCTTGTGCAGATTTGTTAACACTTGTATATCGTGTGCTACTGATACTTTGCAACACCGCGTACATCATACTCGCGTTTACTTACCCTAAGTAGGTCCTCTGCCCGTTCCTTGGTCCGATATCCGAGAAGATGAAAGAGCTGAACAGCCATGAATCTGGCCACGTGTTTATTCACTACAAGTGTGTGCTTATCCTTGGGGTCCCTGTTTACACCCGGAAGCAGCGTAAGCACCGAATCGAATTTGATCTTCCGGAGCACGGCAGATAGGTTGAGCCAAAAAGGAGACACCTCATTGGTGATGAAAAAACCATCCTCACCCTGTGATTGATACAGCGGCATGAAAATTCTACCAGCGGTTGGCGAAGGAATGACACCTTTGATATTCTCTGCCAGGATCTCGCCTTTCTCAATGCGCTGAAGGTTATCATATCCAGGTTTCATCCTGAACTGCTCCGTAGAGGCAACACCATGTCTGTAATTCACTTCAAACACCCGTACAAGGTCAGGGATGGAAGATGTGAGGGTTTTCCTATGAAAATCGAATTGAGGAACCGAGGATCGCTCTATCAAACCGCCATAAACAAGCGAAAGCCAGATGAAAGCCTTATGATACCGGATACTATCAACGGAATGATGCTCACCCGCTTCGAAAGCCAACGAAGGATACCCTATCTCCATGATCCAACTCAGCAACGGACCTTTCAGGAATTCTTCAATTCCGATAATGACCGGAATGGGGAATCGTGTGGCGAATTTCCGGTTAATGAGTGTGTCGTTGAGAGTTATGAAGGGAACCGTTGGTCCTGAAGTGGTGTGAAGGTCGATGCAGTAAACCTGATGTTCGTATTTAGCGAAGATGTCTTTCAAAAGAACGAACAGTTCCATCTGTTCCCTTTGTTCCCGATTAGCGTTATCGGCATGCACCAGCCCTCTTTCAATCTTCTCTACCCGTTCTTTGGTCCAAATGCGGTTGAGGTCTTCGTCATGATAGCGATGACCTTGTTCCAACGCACTCAGATTACCGGCAATGGCGTAAATACTTCCGTTGATACTCGGGTTCAACCTGTTCAGCTCGTCCATCACTTCGATGAGCGCCACCACCCCGGCAGGTTCGTTGCCGTGTACTCCACCGAAGAAGACCAGCACCGGGCCTTCCTCCTTACCGTGAAACTCTCCTATGATGCGTTCAACCTCATAATGCCTGTCCAAGGCACGGCTGTGAAATCTTGCTTTCCTCAATCCTTCTCGTCTTCCAATTCGATGACGTCAAACTTACTGATAACTCCAACTAATTTACCCTTATGGACCACGGGTAATGAACCGATCCCCTTTTCAATCATCAGGTTCTTGGCAGTTTGTATATGATCGTTCGGGTCAATGGTGATGACGTTTCTCTCCATTACCTCATTGGCAAACATGTTACCGAACGACCCATGCGCTTGCCGTGCCTGGTTCAAATTGGTTTTGGTGATGATGCCGATGCATTCTCCAGCCACATTCTCTACAGGGACCTGATTGAAGTCTCGCCACTCCAGTATCTTTTCCACCAGCTCTACCAGATCGTGTTCGTGAACGGTCTGCGGATCAGAGCTCATTATCTGATAGACATATTGCAGTTTGAGTTCCTTTCCTGTAAGTTGATCCTTGCTTGCAAGATCCCACTCGCCAACAGGCTTACCTGAACTCTGATTGCGATGCATGAGGGCGGTCATTCTTCGTAAGGAAACATCTTTCAAATGCCCCTCCTTCAGGTCTCGGTTGGCACTTTTCATCCATTGGGCCCCATTTCTACTGCCCAATCGCTGTCGAATGACTCCGAGGTAATTGCGTATAGAGGCATCATTGATTCCCGCCTTGCGTAAACCGGTTTCTGCAATGGGCAGGAACTCATCCTGAATGAGCTGTTTGGTGTCCACCACTTTACCCATCCATTGCAATTTACTCTCCATGCCATTGTTGGCAGCATTGATGAAATTGGCCTTCACCCGCTTGAAATCCATCTTCTCCCAAATGCGGGAATACTCATCAGGCATTCCTTTCATCAAACCGACCCAAAAGGCAAAATTCGCCATCTCGTCAAGAATGGTAGGTCCGGAGGGAATGTACCTGTTCTCTATGCGTAGATGTGCCACGCCATTGGCCACACCGTAGCACGGACGATTCCAGCGGTAAACGGTTCCATTGTGCATACGGAGCGCCTTCAATTCGGGTATGCGACCAGCGTTGAGGTCTGCCAGCGAGTCGTGCTCAATGTCGCCAGCAACCAGAAAGGTGAACCGCGCTATGTCTTCTTTGAAAATCTCCGAAATGGATTCGCGTAGCCAACGGGTACCGAACGTTACTCGCGGCTGTTGCTCTCTGATAAGTGTTGAACCACTGCGAATGTCAATGCTCTGCTGAAAAAGGGCGATACGGGTTTCGGCCCATAGTTCCTTGCCGAGCAGTAATGGGGAGTTGGCGCAGATCGCCAATACGGGGGCGGCTATGGCCTGCGACCAATTGTATTGCGCCACTGCTTCTGCCAGTTCAACCTGCAAATGAGCTTGGAAACTCGTGTTGCAAGCTTCAAACACAATGGAATCGTGCTTGGCTATCAACTGGTCAACTCCTTGGATGTTCAACTCAAAATCGCCACCCTTCAGTTCTCGCATGATCCTATTGAGCTCGGCAAACCGTGGGTTCGGAGTCATGTGCTCAAACTCAATATGCCGTGGAGTGATGGTAGGCAGAATACCGGTAAGAATGATGTGCATGTTGCGGTTCTCGGCCTCCTCCTCTGCCCTTCCCATCAATGTCCGAAGTTGGTGTTCCATCTGTTCGAACGCATCTGCTTTCAATTCTACCGGGTCCAAATTCAATTCAAGGTTATACTTGGCCAGTTCTGTTGTAAAATGCGGGTCGTTCAACGCCTCGAGCAGTTCTGCGCTGGCATCTTCAGGCTCCCAGTTTCTGTTGGTAATGCAGAATTCCTGCTCTGCACCGATGCGTTGAATTCCTGTTTCGAACAGACGCTCAGAAACCATCCTATCAAACGCATCGATATCGGTAAGAATGTGGCGCAGGAAATTGGCGCGCTGACGTAGGTCGGAAATGGACTTGACGGATTGTTCTCCCATGTGATGTTCGTTGGCAAAAGATAATCAACATACTTAATACTCCATCACCACATTTTTTACCTTCGTAAAAACTCAATTCTGAACAATGAAGAAACTTTTCCTCTCTGCTATTTGTGCGATCTGCGTTTCCAACACTTGGTCGCAAACAACAACACACACTTGGGATTTTGATGGGGCAACCCGTAAGTACATTCAGCACGTACCCTCCATCTATGATGGCAGCGAGGCGGTTCCGCTAGTCATTGTGCTGCACGGACTGGGAGACAATATGAACAACATGGCTCAGGTAGGATTCCATCAGGTTGCAGACACGGCCAATTTCATTGTGGTCACTCCAGAAGCCTTGGTTGATCAGGCCTTTACAGGTTCCACCGCTTGGAATTCGGGAGCCGGTGCATTCGGAATCAGTCTGAATGGAAATGTGGATGACGTTGGCTTTCTCAGTGCCATCATGGATACCATGATCGCCAATTTCAACATTGACGAAGGCCAGATCTTCGCTACTGGATTCAGCATGGGTGGATTCATGACAAACCGTTTGGCATGCGAACTCAACGACCGCGTTTCTGCAACAGCCTCTGTAGCAGGAACCATTGGAGGAACACTTACCTGCACGCCAGGTCAAGCCGTCAGAACCTGCCATTTCCATGGAACCACAGATACGAATGTCGGCTATGGAACCGATGGCGGAGGAACCATGGATAACACCTTTGGGAACAGCGTGACACAATGGATCAATTTCTGGGCATCGAACAATGGATGTGGAGACATAACGCTGGAAGGCCAGTTTCCGAACACGGCCAACGATGGATATACCGTTGACTACATTGAGTACGCAGGTTGCGAAGACAACTCACGAGTTGTACATTATAAAGTGAACGGGGCAGACCACGTGTGGTTAGGACCGAACAACGATGTGTTCTATACCACAGAAATATGGAAGTTCTTCATGGGGCAATCTCCAACTAACCTCATTGCAAGTGGTATCCAGGAAAATACCATCGCCACTATCGGCATCTACCCTAACCCTACTTCTGATATCTTGACCATTGAAAACCCCAACGCTAATATTCGGAATGTGTCTGTTTTCAATACAGTGGGGCAGTTCGTAAAAGAATATTCAGCCGATTCAAGGTCTGTTGATGTCAGCGCGCTGGAATCTGGTATCTACCAGATCATGGTAGCTACAGACAAAGGTATTTTCTCCAATTCCTTTGTAAAGCAGTAACGAATTGAATACCAAAAGAAGCGGCCAATTCCAGAACTGAAATTGGCCGCTTCTTTTTTCCATCAGCTTGGATCAGCCCTTCCAAGTGGATGGCGATGTTCGCCACTTGTTCAATTCATCAAGGTCTGACTCGGAAACATAGCCCGATCCGACCGCAAGTTTTACCAGCTCCGAATAGTTGGACAAGGTGAAGATCTCACATTCCGCCTTCTCGAAATTCTCATCGGCATTTGCAAACCCGTAGGTGAAAATGGCCACCATTCCTAAAACCGTGCTCGAAGTTTCGCGCAAGGCTTCAACCGCTTTCAGGCTACTTCCTCCGGTAGAAATAAGGTCTTCGATCACCACAACCTTGCTGTTCTCTGGCAGATACCCTTCGATCTGATTTCCCAGACCGTGCTCCTTTGGTTTGGGTCGCACATACACAAAAGGCAGCTCCAATTCTTCTGCCACCATCACTCCGATAGCAATGGCACCCGTGGCCACTCCAGCCACCACTTCTGCGTTTGCGAACTTCTCCCTTACCCCTTGGGCCAATCCCTTTGCAATCAACCTTCTCACATCAGGATACGATAGCGTTTTCCGATTATCGCAGTAAATAGGCGATTTCCAGCCCGAAGCCCACGTAAAAGGATTGTTGGGCTGTAGTTTAACCGCCTTAATGCGTAGCAGTTCATTGGCTACTTTTGATGCCAGTTCTGAGTTCAAAATGTCCATGCCGCAAAACTATAAAGTTTTCATAGGAAGCTCTTTTATCCTCTTCAGCAATTCGCAGAAGGACAGGTCAGGTTTCAACACCGTGATAAAGGACCCAATGCCAGAAGAGCTGCTGCTGCTGATCGAAGCACTGGAACGGGAAAATGACCAATGCGCGCTGGTTGAAGGCAACTCCTCACAGAACTGGGACAACTTCGTTGCACTCTTCAAAGTGGTTGAGGCAGCTGGCGGGTTGGTTCAAAACCAGCATGCGCAATGGCTTTTCATTTACCGCAACGGCATGTGGGACCTGCCAAAAGGCAAACGCGAAAAAACAGAATCCATTGAAGATTGTGCTGTAAGAGAGGTTGCAGAGGAGTGTGGCATTGCAGAGCCTGCCATTGTAAAGCAGCTTACCACCACTTTCCACACCTACACGCTGTATGACCAACGTATTCTTAAACCTACTTACTGGTTTCTGATGCGAACGGAAGATGATTCAACCCTCACGCCACAGACGGAAGAAGGCATAAGTGTAGTGAAATGGGTTTCCTCTTCTGAAGCAGCAAAACTTGCAGAGGAAAGCTATGGGTCCATCAAACAGGTGGTTACGGAAGGATTGAACTAGTCCGAACCGACATGGACCAAGAACACATGCTGCACAGCAGACTACTTGCCAACGCCCTTTTTCCCCGCTGCCTTCAACTTCTCGTTAAGCGATAAAAGTTCGCCTTGAGCACCTTTGGTAGGGTCTTTTGCCGGAGCACGATGGAATTTTCCGTCAGGGTCGATAATGAAAAAGAGTGGGAGACTTTTGATGTTATAATCGTCCAATAGCGAATTGGATATCTCCACGCCTCCGAATTCCCAATTGATGTTCAACTGCTTTTGAAGCGATTGCATTTCGGCCTTGGTATTACCCACACATACCGTTACGAAACGGATGTTCTTGAATTCTTCCTTCAAATGCGGAATCACGTTGGTTTCTCGTTGGCAATACACGTTCTTGGCATCGGTCAACTCAAGAAAAACGTACGATCCTTCATGATCGGAAAGTCGTTTTTCCTCGCCATTCAGCGTTCTGTAAACGATTTCCGGTGCATCTGTTCCTATCGTTAGTTTCTCGTGCTTGGCGGCTATGTTGCGTGCAGCATTGGCATGGAATGAATTGGAAGAAAATCCGGCAAATGTCTTCAGGGCGCGTATAAGATTGGCATCTTCAAACTCACGCTGCCCGAAAAGCCTATCCATTCCTTCTATCAGCACCAAGCGTTCCACTGTCACATCCTTCAGATACGGGTCTTCTTCCATGAGCATGCGCTCCAGCGTTGCAAAAGCCTCTTTACCTGCAAGTGCCTTCCTACACTCTTCGTACCTCTTCACCACCGCCATATTGTTCACCGCACCTTGATGGAATTGCAATAGGAAATCCACGTAAGCGGGGTTATTGAACTGAGGTTTCACATCCTTGAGGTATTTGGCAAAAAGCCGATCACGGTCACGGAGAAACGTCTGCTCGACTGCAGCGATGGAATACTTGATATGGTCCTTTACAAATGGATCGGAGTCGTTGAACTTCAGCCTCACCCTTTTCTCAAATTGCTCGAGCTGCTTCGCCACAATGGCCGGACTTTTTCTATTGACCAGACTCGGATAGAGTTGTTCCAAAAAGGAATCGAGCGAGTCGTTGAACTGAGCGATATGTTCGTTCAGTTTGGCAGACTTGCCACCAAGGATCTTCGGGGCGAAAAAATGCCGTTCGTAGAATGCTTCCGGACTGTTGGCATCACGCGGTGGGGGGACGAATGTGAGTTCCAGGTCCTTATCACGTTCCATGAAGAAATCGGCTGCATTCTGTCCAACCTGCAGAAACGCATACTGTGTGAATGTCACAGTAGCCTTAAGTTCAAAACTGCCATCCACATCCACGATCTGTTTCGCAAGAACGCGCTCTTTCCCACTTATCGGATCATCATGCAC
>JBFHEW010000067.1:0-9280 GCA_041583955.1 Bacteroidia bacterium
GATGAAAGCCTCATTCCGTGCCCTTCTTCTCGGGGTAGCCTAATTCCTCAAACACCGTTTTCCAATTCTGGTAAACCTGGTGCATCTTTTCCGGTGAGTAGTTGTATGTGTTTGTCTTGTAGTTCTCGTAGGTCTTCACCTCCTGCCTGATATCGGGTTTTGCCACACCGAACCCTGTAAGACCAAGCTCAGTGTAAACGCGTTGCAATGTTTGCAACTCCCCACCTATCAGATCATCGTATGCGATCTCGGTGAGATTTCCTTCGGGTCTGAACTTCTTGGCTTCAAAGAAACGGTCAAACATTTCGCGGTACGAACGCATGATGTAATCGGTTATCACATCCTCGGAGAAATATTGCATGGCCACCAGCGGAAGCGTAATACGGTACAATCTCTCGGTGGAGAAATACACCCTGTATGGGTCGCGATGAATGTGGATGAACTTGGCATCCGGAAAAACCTCCAGTATCTCCTTTACCCTACCTAAGTTCTCGGGTGCTTTTATGATCAGTTGTTTGCCTCCATTCTTCAAAGTCAATTTCTGCATGAAGTACCTGAAGGCCGTCTTCCACTCCTCTTTTGCACATGCATCTTCGAACAGAACCGTTTTTCGGAACACCGAATAAAGTCGCTCCGGAACCATATAACCGGCCAGCATTGTCGATACGGTCATGTTTCCGAGCGAATACTCAGGTTCTGTTGGCAGATCAAGGCCAAGTTTGAGGTTATCCATCGGGCGTTTATCCGGAATATTCCGTCCAAGCATCCACTCCAGATGTCGTTCGGCTGTCAGGTAGATCCACGGCATGAAACTTTCCTTTACCGTCAGGTACCCGAACTGAGGATCGCTTCCGAGCAGATAATGCAGGTAGGTGGTTCCGCTACGCTGATGACCAATGATGAAGATCGGCTGTTTCACCTCGGTTTCGCGGATCTGCTTTCCATACCTCCATTTTTCCCACCATCTGACGGGGGCATACGCGAAGATCGGAAAAGTGAGCACCACTATCCGCGGTAGGAACCGCCAGCTGATATCTGCTCTGAACCGCCAAAGAAATCGGAACCACGTGCGGATATCAGCCCCGATAATTGTTGGAGCACTGAAATCGAAATAACTTTTAGGACCGATGATCTTTGTCAAAACAGTGGCTGTTGTGCGTGTTTCCTAACTTGCGGCAAATATGCGGAATTGACCTCGAACCACTTCAACATTGCCATTCTTAGGGATTTCGCGAAGTCAATTCTACTGCTCGTATTCTGCATTGGCGCGCTGGATGCCGAAGCACAGAAAACCCGGATCCTAGGCGCAGTGACGGACGCTTCCACTCAACAGCCATTACCGTTCGTCAACGTTTTCTTCAAAAAAAGCAATGTTGGAGTGATCACCGATTCTGCTGGCAACTTCGAACTGGAAACGAATCGGAACTTCGACTCACTGGTGGTGTCACTCATTGGTTACAGGTCGCAGACCTTGGCCGTGAACGTGGGAGTTACCGAAGAAATTGAAGTGCAACTATCGCCCACATCCTTCGAGCTCGATATGGTTGAGGTAAGACCAGGCGAAAATCCGGCCTTCAAAATCCTTCGGAAAGTGATTGCCAACAAACCGATGAATGCGCCCGAAAGGTTGGAGGCCTACGAATACGAGGTGTACCATCGGGTGCAATTCGACCTCAACAATTTCACGGAACGCATCAAAAAGAATCTGTTCTTACGACCGTTCGACTATATGTGGGACAACACCGACACTACGGAAGACGGTATCAATTACCTCCCTATGCTACTCACCGAAAGCAGCGAACGGCACTTTTACAGGAAGAAACCCTATTCCAGAAAGAAGATCATTGACGGCCAGCGTACCTTCAAGTTCTTTCAGGCACCCAAGATCATGGAGTTTGTACAGGATATGTACATAGACCCGAACATTTACGACAATTACGTACTGATCTTGGACCGCAGTTTCCCAAGCCCCATCAACGATTATTACAAGCGTAATTACAATTTCCTGCTCGATTCCGGCATACACACCATCAACGGTTTCCCGTGTCATCATATTTTCTTCAAACCCAAAGGAAAGAGCGATGTGGCCTTTACGGGCGATATGTTCATCGATACAACGACCTACGCGGTGGTACAGACCGATCTGGAATTCAGCGTAGAGGCCAACATCAACTTCGTGCGGAACTATTGGATCCAGCAGACCTTCTCTTTTGTAGAAGGCGAACAGTGGTTTCTGACCAGGAGCCGTGTCATAGGCGATTTCACGGTGATTGAAAACGCCAAAGACATGACCGGATTCTTCGGCAAGAAGACAACCGAAGTGCGCAATTTCAAGCTGAACCGACCGAAGAATGACGGATTCTACTCGGTCATTGACCCTGTGATCGTTGCCGACAGCGCCAATGTGCGCTCAGACGAATTCTGGAACAACGCCAGACGCGACACCTTCAGCACCGAGCAGCAGGATCTGGTAAAGATGATAGACCGCATGAACCACGACCCGAAGTGGAAAGCATTGGTGGGCGGTCTTAAACTTTTGGCCGATGGCTGGTTTCCTTTCAGGCAGATAGACATCGGCAACGTGTTCAGTTTTTACAGTTACAACATTTACGAAGGCTCCAGACTGAAATTCGGTTTCCGCACCAACCAAAAATTCAGTGATCAGGTGAAACTGGGTGGCTATCTGGCTTACGGTATTGGCGACAACAGATTCAAGGGAGGTGCCGATGCCGCCTTCATCTTTCCCGGAAAACTGCGCAGAAGATGGGTGTTCGGCACCAGCTACCGCAACGATCTTTTTCAGCAGGGAAGAAGCGATAATGCACTCCCACTTGACCACGTTTTCACCTCGTTCGTACGTATCAGTGGCGCAGAGAAACGCACCATGCTGGAGAGTTTCAGTGGCTACATTGAACGGCAGTGGTTCACAGGTCTCTCCACACGCATCTCGCTGTTCCGAGACGGCTATTCGCCACTGAAACAGGATTTCAGGATGCGCTCGGAATCCGATACCGTTCTGGCCGGATCATTCAGAACCGGTGGATTGAAATTCAATCTTCGATTCGGTTGGGGTGAGAACGAACTTCCCGCCACGTTCAATCAGGTTGACGGTCCTTTCTTCTTCCGAAAATATCCGATGCTTGCGTTGGAAGTAGCTGTAGGGATCAAGGATTTCCTAGGCTCTGAATTCAGTTACCAGCACTACAAACTGAAGCTGGAATACCAACTACGCGCCAACAAGGCAGGCTATCTCAACATTCTGGCCGAAACGGGCATCATCAATGGTTACCTCCCCTACCTCCTCTTGCATGTACCGGATGGCAATCCTTTGGTATTCAATGATGACCATGGATTCAATCTCATGAACTACATGGAATTCGTGAGCGACAAATATGTTTCGTTACAGTTGGAGCATCACTTCAACGGACTTCTGTTCAACCTTATACCCGGAGTGCGAAAACTCAAACTACGCTCGCTGCTCATCGGAAAAGTGTACTACGGCACGCTGACCTCGGATAACCGCGCGGGCAAATACATACTGGCTGATGGAATGGACCGGACACGATACCCGTATGCAGAGGTCGGTTTCGGCATTGAGAACATCCTCAAGATATCGCGCATCGACTTTACCTGGCGCTTGACACAACTCGGCAATTCCAACACGCTCGGATTCATTGTGAAACCCAGCTTCTACTTCAGATTCTAGAGCCGTACATCCTCACGATAGGAATCTGTTAAAAAAACAGAACGTTACAATAAGGATCCGAGAAGTGTCGTTTCAAGAAGCAAACACACGGTCATGATACTCGCATATGTCGTCTTTTCTGCAGCGCTTTTCGCGTTGGCAATTGATGTCACTACGAATGACTGAGATGCGTACGTGATCGCAGTTCCGTGCTCATATTCTTCTTTCAACAGTTTTCAACATTGGCCATTCCAGCGGTTCCAAAACCGTAACTTCGAGGTGTCTTATTGCTAAGCCGAACCATTCATGTATCTGATTTACGACACGGAGACCACTGGTCTGCCCAAGGATTACAACGCCCCCATAACTGACGCTGACAATTGGCCCAGACTGGTTCAACTGGCGTGGCAGTTGCATGCGGCAGATGGCACCCTCATCGAAGCCGATAATTTCCTTGTGAAGCCCGATGGATTTGACATTCCGTTCAACTCAGAACAGATTCATGGTATTTCCACAAAGAAGGCACTGGAGGAAGGAATTCCGCTGCAGGAAGCACTTGACAGATTCACCGAGGTGCTGGGTAAAGCCACGATCGTTGCGGGCCACAATATTGAGTTCGACATCAATATCATGGGTGCGGAGTACATGCGTATGGGCGATACTGCCCCGATCATGGACTGCCGACCGCTCGATACCAAGGACGAATCGACAGCATACTGCGCCATTCCCGGAGGCCGGGGCGGACAGTTCAAATGGCCAAAACTTACCGAGCTACACATAAAGCTTTTTGACGAAGTCTTCCAAGAAGCGCACAATGCGGCTGCCGATGTGGCCGCAACGGCCCGTTGCTTTCTGGAACTGATACGTATCGGGGTGATAACTGCCGAAAAGGCCGGACTTACACCTGAAGAATACAAGACATTCCAGGAGGTCAACCCTTCACCGTTCAAAACCGAGGACATCGATATTGGGAACCAAGTTGCCGCATCAAAGAAATCTTCCGGAACCACGGTAGGAACCACTGCGCCAAAGGCCGAGATCACACACGATTTCGCCCACCTTCACTGCCACTCGCAGTTCAGCGTATTGCAGGCAACAATCCGCATCAAGAACCTTGTGAACCGCGCAGTGGAATATGGCATGCCTGCCGTGGCACTGACCGATCATGCCAACATGTTCGGGACATTCCACTTTGTAATGGAAGTGGAGAATGCGAACAAAGAGATAGCCGAACACAATGAGAAGATAGCAGCAGGCGAAGCGCAAGGCCAACCGAAGAAACCCATCAAAGGAATTGTAGGATGCGAATTCTACGTGACCGATGACCACAAGGACAGAACCCGCCAGAACAACGGATTTCAGACCGTTATCCTGGCCAAGAACAAACAAGGCTACCACAACCTGGCCAAGCTGAGTTCCATCTCGTATGCCGATGGCTACTACTATGTACCGAGGATTGACAAACAACTCCTTCTACAATACAAAAGCGACCTCATTGTAACCACCGGAGGCGGAGGAGGCGAAGTTCCAAGTCTCATTCTCAACGTTGGAGAAAAGCAGGCAGAAGAAGCGTTTCTCTGGTACAAGGAACATTTTCAGGAAGATTTCTACGTGGAGCTCATTGACCACGGAACCGAAGGCGAAAAACGGGTGAATGCCGTGCTTCTCAAGTTTGCCAAGAAGCACAACGTACGTTACTTCCCAAGCAATAACGTCTACTACCTCAACAAGAAGGACCAACGGGCACACGACATTCTTTGCTGCCTGAAAGAAGGCGTCAAGATCGATGAGGAATCGCGTGGTAGGGACTACATTAAGCGGCTATTCCCGAACGATCAGTTCTACTTCAAAGACCAGAACGAGATGAAGGAGATCTTTGCGCATCTCCCCGAGGCTTTTGAGACCATTACGGAGATCATCGATAAGATCGAGCCGTTCAAACTGAAACAGGACGTACTGCTTCCGGTGTTCAACATACCGGAGGAATTCATCGATCCCTTAGACAAGGAAGACGGTGGTAAGCGTGGCGAGAATGCCTACTTGCGACACCTGACGTACGAAGGAGCGGTAAAACGGTACGGTGAGATAACCGATGAGATCCGCGAGCGGTTGGATTTTGAGTTGGAAACCATTGCCAACTCCGGGTATCCGGGCTACTTCCTCATTGTACAGGATTTCACATCCGAAGCAAGGAAAATGGGCGTGGCTGTCGGTCCTGGTAGAGGATCGGCCGCAGGATCGGCCGTGGCCTACTGTGTGGGGATCACAAACGTAGACCCGATCGCATACGACCTGCTCTTTGAGCGTTTCCTCAATCCGGACCGTGTATCGCTTCCCGATATTGACATCGACTTTGACGATGAAGGTCGAGGTAAGATCATTGACTGGGTTGTTGCCAAGTATGGCAAGAATCAGGTAGCACAGATCGTTACTTATGGCAGCATGGCGGCCAAATCTGCCATCAGAGATACTGCTCGCGTACTGAACCTTCCGCTTGCCGATGCCGATCATATTGCCAAACTCATTCCGGACATAAGCCTTGCCAAAATATTCGGCATGGACGAGAAGGAACTGAAGGCCAAGCTGGGCGATTCGGACAAGGTGGAGCAGGCCATGCAATTGCGCAAGTACGCAGAAGGCAATGACGACATTGCACGGACCATCAACGAAGCTCGGGTTCTGGAGGGTTCTATCCGGAACACGGGGATACACGCATGCGGTGTCATCATCACACCGGACGACATTACCAACCACATTCCGGTAACCACGGCCAAGGATTCCGATCTCTCGGTCACGCAGTTTGATAACAGCGTAGTGGAATCATCCGGTATGCTTAAGATGGATTTCCTTGGACTGAAAACCCTTTCCATCATAAAGGATGCGATCAAACTCGTAAAGGACCGTCACGGCATTGAAATTGACCCTGACGAGATTCCGCTTGATGACGAGAACACATACAAACTCTATCAGAAAGGCCACACCAACGGAACGTTCCAGTTTGAGTCTGCGGGAATGCAGAAGCACCTTCGGGCACTGAAACCAGACAAGTTTGCCGACCTCATCGCCATGAACGCGTTGTATCGTCCGGGGCCACTCAAGTACATTCCGAACTTCATTGCGCGTAAGAACGGTGAAGAAGAGATCACCTACGACCTCCCCGAAATGGAGGAGTACCTGGCCGAAACCTACGGGATATCGGTTTACCAGGAGCAGGTCATGCGGCTCTCTCAGAAGCTTGCCGGCTTCTCCAAGGGTGATGCAGACGTACTGCGAAAGGCGATGGGAAAGAAGATCTTTGCCCTTCTGGCAAAACTGAAGCCTCAATTCCTGGCAGGGTGTCAGGAAAATGGTCACGACCTGAAAATTGCTGAGAAGATCTGGAGCGATTGGGAAGAGTTCGCAGAATATGCATTCAACAAATCCCACTCCACGTGCTACTCTGTAGTTGCTTTTCAGACGGGTTACCTCAAAGCCAACTATCCGGCAGAATACATGGCTTCTGTGCTCACGCACAACATGAACGACATCAAGAAAGTGACTTTCTTCATGGATGAATGTCGTAGGATGGGCATGGCCGTTCTCGGACCTGATGTGAATGAAAGTCAGTTCAAGTTTGCCGTGAATGACAAAGGCCAGATACGCTTCGGGCTTGGGGCTATCAAGGGCGTAGGAGAAGGAGCCGTAGAGGCCATCATTGAAGAGCGGAAGAAGAACGGGAAATTCACCTCCGTTTTTGACCTTACCAAGCGAATCGACCTACGTGCAGCCAATAAGAAGGCGTTGGAAAGTCTTGCCATCTCAGGAGCTTTCGACTCGTTTGAGAACAGCCACCGTGCACAATACTTCTTCGATGATGGATCGGGACCGTTTCTGGAAAAGGCGATCAAATACGGATCCAGCTTCCAAGCTGCAGAGAACAGCTCACAGGTTTCGTTGTTCGGTGAGGCTTCAGACGTGCAGCTTCCCGAACCACAGATCCCGAAGTGCGAAAAATGGGGCAACATTCAGGAATTGAAAGCAGAAAAGGAAGTGGTTGGCGTATACATTTCGGGGCATCCGCTAGACGATTTCGAACTCGTAATGCAACGCTATTGCAATATAGACCTTGCCAACCTGCAAACGGATGATGCCAAAAAAAGCCCAGGCGAATACAAGTTTGCCGGTGTGGTCTCTGCGGTGCAACATCGCATGAGCAAGCAGAACAATCCTTACGGCATCTTCGAAATAGAAGACAAAATGGGCTCCATGGAATTCCGACTCTTCGGAGAGGATTACACCAAATTCCGTCAGTACCTCGATATGGAATTCTTCCTTTACGTGAGAGGTGTGTGGAGAGACAAGCGCTGGGGCGCAGCAGAGGGCGTGGCCCCGGAAAAGGAATTCAAACTGAACAGTATCGAACTCCTGAATGAAGTGTTGGAGAAGAAGACCAACAGCATCACCATCACCCTGCCGTTATCTGAGGTTCGACCAGAGAACATTTCCGAACTCCGTACGTTCCTTGAAGAGCACCCTGGCAACTGCAAAGTGAACATGCGTGTCATCAACAAGGATGGTGTGTGGGTTGACATGCATTCGAAGAAGGTGAGAATAAAGCCAGAACAGAAATTGATCTATGATATAAAGAATCAACTCGGACTGGAGGTAACGCTTAAATGATTAACGTAGAAACAATGCTGCCACTTTGCGGTTTTTATACTTTTGGCAGCGCAGAATTGAATTAACAGTAAACACAGAATACAATGGCATTAGAATTAACAGACGCGAATTTTGAGGAGCTTGTAATGAAATCAGACAAGCCCGTACTAGTGGATTTTTGGGCAGTTTGGTGCGGTCCATGCAGAATGGTAGGCCCAATTGTTGAAGAATTGGCAAACGATTACGAAGGAAAGGCAGTGATAGGAAAGGTTGATGTTGATAACAACCCCGAAACCGCAGCCCGATTCGGCATCAGAAACATCCCTACCCTACTCTTCTTCAAGGATGGGGAAATCGTTGATAAGCAGGTTGGTGCTGCTCCAAAGCAGACATTCGCTGCAAAGCTTGACGCATTGGTTTAATCCACATCAATAACATAACCGGACTGCCGTCCTTTGCTCCAACGCAATTTGCGATATTTGAAGCAGGACGGCAGTCTTTTTTTCATGAACAGTATCTCCCTACATAGTCAACGCGTAAAGCGGTTCAGCAAACTCGAATTCATTGCCAAACAGGTGGTGGAAGGGTTCATTACCGGATTACACAAGAGCCCGTTCCACGGGTTCTCCGTTGAATTTGCGGAACATCGGCTCTACAACAATGGCGAATCAACCCGTCATATAGACTGGAAACTATACGCCAGAACAGAGAAATTATTCGTGAAACGGTACGAGGAAGAAACCAATCTCAGGTGCCAGATCGTGATAGACACCTCCTCGTCCATGTACTTTCCGATGAAAGACAATGATTCTCATCTGGACGTGAACAAGATCGGTTTCTCCACCTATGCAGCAGCTTCGTTGGTCCATCTGCTGAAAAAGCAACGTGATGCGTTCGGTCTTTCATTATTCTCCGATTCGGTAGAGGTCCACACCGACACAAAATCCACCTCGACCC
>JBFHEW010000068.1:0-9056 GCA_041583955.1 Bacteroidia bacterium
GCATTATATAATGTGTAAAATTTTACCTCCGTTTTTGGAGCGTGCAAATATAGAAGAACCCATAGTTAATAGCAATATGGTTTTTCGGTGCATGAAAGTGCCGTGATTTTGAGGCAAAATCCAGTTCAAAACGATGGCTACTGAATGCAACACTGATGCGTTTGCGGAACCTGTAAAAGCCTTAAGCAACGACATTCAAGTAAGCCTGCGCTTCCAGGGGGCCACTGTATTTCAACTCGCTCAAAAAAAACGCTGACTTCTACCATTGAGCCGATATTTCGAACCACTCATCGCTATCCTATGTTCGATCTTCAGTTTAATCCTTAAACTTGCGATCAGCGAATGGGATTAGTGCGATTCATACTGGCGGTTGCTGTTGCTTGGGTACTTATCACCCTATCGGGAGTGTTGTGGCACGAGGTCATTTTTGAGGACCAGTACAACGAATGGGTGTTCGGCATTGAGCGCACCCAAATGCCAGTTGAGTATTTTCTTGTCACCCATGCCATGCGAGCCCTTGTGTTCGTTTACGTGTATTACATGCTGTACAAGGGCGGCAACCCCTACATAAAAGGGCTGAAATTCGGTTTCCTCATGGGAATGCTTACCGGTGTGACAGTGACAAGCTATTATGGTGATTTCGTCATCAGCTCTCCTGGTTGGGTGCTATTGGAATTCGCCTACAACGTGGTCCGTGCCATTCTGGTAGGTGTATCCACAGCCCTGATCATTGGTGAACGCCAGCAGGAACTCCCTGCCTAAACGGCCCGAAGTACGTAGGTCACTTGCGTGAAGAAGACCAGAAACCGGTAATACTCCACTTTCTCCAGCCTTAATCCATTTCTTTCGAAAAGGCTTTTCCATTCCGCATCCGTTCGGTTCGTATGAGGATGTCCGTAGAACTCCCAATTGACGATGCTATCCGTAAACCATGTGATGTATCTCTGAAAGGCGTTGACGTAAATATCTTCCATGATGATGACGCGGCCGGAAACACGTTTCGCTTCGCGAACAAGCTCTTCTGCATGGGTCGTATGATGCAGCATGGTGATCAATTGACACACATCAAACTGCCTATCGATAAACGGAAACCTTGCTCCGTCATACACCTCAACCGCCACATCATCAAACAGACTTTTATCCGCAATATCCAACGCAGACATCTTCATTCCTTCCTTGCGTAACAACTTCACTAACGCCCCATTTCCAGAACCGACCTCCAATACGGTTTCGCCTTCAGACAAAAAGGATAGCAAGCGTTTCCGCTTCACCTCTGCCCTACGCAACGCCCACTTCCGCTCAAGCCGTCTGAATATATCCAATTCGAACGCCAACCAGACATACACCGGAACATATTCCAACGCGATCATCCACACGTTCTCTTTGAAATCCGAGTGTCCGAAAGCGTGATAGGATAACGGCACGGTAATGAGCCAGACCAGCGCAAAGCGGTACTTGGTGAACGGTAGGAATGCCGCTAAAGCTGCCACATACCACGGATTGACCGTAGTGGCCAACGCATAGTAGATGAACCATGCGAACATCATAAGAACCGGTATTCCGGCCAACTGCTTGTTCTTATTCCACCATGCTATGAGGAGAATGCTTGCCAGCACCATCAACGAAAGGATGCGACCGATAAGGGCGATCTGATTGTATCCCGTGATGATGTATCCCGCCTCGCGTAGCAACAGATACACCGAGCCATTGAACTCAAAGTTGGCGAAATACAGCCGAATGGATGACAATATATTCGGCACCATTCCCGTGTGCCAGAAAGGCGCATAGAGTAGAACAACCGTCAGCGCCACAAGAACTGCATAGCCGATGGTCTTAGACCAACCGAGGCGCTTCACGTAGAACGGAAGGAACATAAGCGGCAGCAGCTTTGTGCCTACACTAAATGCAAACACCACGGAAGAAAGCCATTGCCGCTGATGAACCAACAACCAAAGGCTCAGCAGCAGGAAGAAAACCATGAATACCTCGCCATGCAGATTCCCTGCAAACTCAATGATGACCAATGGATTGAGAGCATAGAGCATGAGATTCCGCTCGTTCAATTGCCACGCTTTGAGCAGTTTGTGCAAAAGAACCATCGAACCCAATTCGGTGAGCAACACAAACACACGCAGATAGATGATCGAAGACAGCAACTCCGCGTCACCCAGCCAAACACTTGCTGCAAAAACGTACTGCAACATCGGTGGATACACGGAGTAGTATTCGGGAGAGTTGAGCTGATGCAGCATGGTACCGAACGACTCGCCCAAGCCCAGTTCCGCCCATTTGCTGGGAACCATTGAGTAAGGCGAAATTCCTTCATTCACCAACATCCCGTCCCAAATGTATCGGAACACATCGTCCGATAGCTCAGGGAACACGAGCAGATACAGGCCGCGGAGCAACATTCCGACCACGATCATTCTCTTCACGCTTATTTCGCGGTCAGCCCATTGGATCAAGAAAACCATCCAAAGTGCCCCGAAAGACAGGAGTACCGCTGAGGTATGGAACCGCTCAATGAGCACGGCAAATGAGAAGTGCAGCAGAAAAGCCGCGAAAACGAGCAAGCTATGTGCCCAGCGAGGCAACATCAGATACGTACGAAACTATGCTTGATGGTATAGAACGTGATGCCGGCAAATCCCATTGCCAATAACGTATGGAACGGAATGAATGCGTAATAGCCCATCTGAACGGCCCAAACGATGGCTGCGGTGAAATACAGCGCTAAGAGTGCCTCGAACAACACGATTACCGGAGGCCTGGATACTGCGTATTTGTTCTTCTTCACAGCTGTTTCCGTACCTACGATATTGAATTTAGGAGTGCGGATAAAAGGCGAACGGATACCCAGATATCCCTCCGAAACAGCAATGGCGTTGTAGAGCGAAAGGCCCATTGATAGACTCAGAAAAATCGGAAAAAACAGTATGAACCAAGCTGTAGCGCTCCATGCGTTGGCATGCCGTTGACGGATGGTTGTCCAAAAGAATCCCGATAGGATGAAAAAACCAAGGAAGAATACAGCCGCATACTTCATCAGGTCGTTTGCCAAACCTGTTTTGGCCATAAAATAGAGCAACGGCACGCTGACCAAGGCCGCAAGGAAGATGCAAATGAAAATACCGGTATTGAACAGATGGAACAGCGCGTGAAACTTGACGTGCAACGGCAGATCAGCCTTCATCACATTCATAAAGTTCCTTCGAGCCACCTCTGCCCCGCCCTTGTTCCACCGATATTGTTGAGAACGGATGGCCTGAATGAATGCTGGGATCTCCGCTGGGGAGGTCTGCTCTTCCAGGTACTTCATTCTCCACCCTTTCAGCTGTGCGCGGTAGCTCAGGTCGAGGTCTTCGGTCAGGGTTTCATCGCTCCACCCACCAGATGTTTCGATGCATGTTCTTCTCCAAACACCGGCCGTACCATTGAAATTCATGAAATCGCCATTGAAGTTCCTACCGCGCTGCTCAATGGTGAAATGCGCATCCAATGCCATGGACAATAGTCTGGTAAGCAGATTGTAATCGCGATTGAGGTGTTCCCATTTCGTCTGCACCAATCCTATCTCCTTATCATGGAAATACGGCAGGGTCTTGAGTAGAAAATCCTTCTCCGGAAGGAAATCGGCATCGAAAATGGCGATGAATTCACCTTTGGCCAGTTCCATTCCGTAAGACAACGCTCCTGCCTTGAAACCCACACGCTCCTCTCTTCGGATGTGCTGAATATCCAATCCGGTTTTCTGTAGTTCGGCAATGATGTTGGCTGCCACTTCCACCGATTCATCGGTGCTATCATCCAACACCTGTATCTCCAATCTATCCAACGGATAATCCAACTGCGCCACGCGCCTTATGAGGCGCTCAACCACGTACAACTCGTTGTAAACAGGCAACTGAACCGTGACGAATGGCAACTCTTCCGGTAGTGCAGGTGCTGCTGCTTCGCCCGTTTTCTTCGAACGTAAATAAAGAACGGTGAGATGTCCTTGAACCAGACTATAAACAAGAATGGCAAGCAGACAAACAATGTAAACCGCAAGAAGAATGTACCCGAGCACCATCCGGTCAAAGGTATTTGAAAAGGGTAAGAATAATCTTATAGCCCGCTCCAATGGTTCCTTTAATGGTACCGGAAACCTTGGACTCTCCGATGCGCACACGGTAATTCACCGGAACCTCTACGCTTCGAAGCTTCTGTTTGGCTGCCTTTATCTGCATCTCCACTGTCCAACCGTAATTGCGGTCAACCATGTTCAGTTGCAACAGACTGTCGTAACGGATGGCCCTGAAAGGACCGAGGTCAGTGAATTTCACTCCGTAAAAAAGGCGTAGCAACAGCGTAGCCAACCAATTGCCAAAGACCTGCTGCGGGGTGAGACTTCCACTTTCCGATGTTCCCAGCGCGCGTGAACCGATGACCATATCGGCAGTACCATCCAGTATCGGCCTGACCACTTCAGGCAACTGCTCTGGATAATCGGAATGGTCGCCATCCAAAAACACTACGATATCGGGTTTGGGGTTCTGCTGTGCAATGAAATCCATGGCTTTCAGACATGCGTTACCGTAACCAGGTTCGGGCTGAAAAACAACTTCGGCTCCGTGCTCCTTGGCCACTTCGCCCGTTCTATCGGTAGAATTATTGTTGGCCACCACCACATGCCGAACCCGATCTTTCGGAATCTCATCCAGCACCAGACCGATGGATAGTTCCTCGTTGTAAGCGGGAATGATTACGTCAATGATGGGTTTCGTAGCCATGCGACAAAGATGCTACGTTAAGCGGATTCAATCGGTTAGTTCACCGACAGAAGCTTTCTGACCATCCATGAGGGATTTCATGGCGCTGCTGATGTTTCTGAACTCCTCTTCCCTTTCGAGTTCGTTGCTATCAATTTCCATCACCGTGGTTCCAATGGTGGGGTCATCGGCAAATAGCACTTTCTTCACGAAATTGGCGTTCTCCTCAAAGCCGATCATCACACTGAGACTTGCATTCGGATTCCGTTTCATTGGACGGCTCAGTGCCACCACAAAGAATTTCTGACTTCCATTCTGGGTAACGAACCGATGGCAGTGAGGCTTCGGATACGTACCCAGATCGGAGAAAATGCTCTGCTCGGCCCATGCACGACAATGTTTCTCGAGCAGCGTGATCTTTTTCGGGTTCCGCTTTCGAGAAAGGTGCAGTTGTTTTTTCAACGATGTGTCGTTCTCCTTCCGCAAATGGTCGAACCGCATGAAGAACATTCCGCTGAGTCCGAAGTATCTGGGAATGATATTGATGAGTCTGATCATGAACATCTCTGGAGAACTGTTGTACGAACCCAGTATCCGGACCAGTGCCTCCCCATCCCATTTTTCAGATGCAAAGAAGGGTTCCAGCTGAGTCACAAGGCTTTCGGGCGATATCAATAAGGCTCCGGCAAAATAACTTGCCCGGCTATTGTTGAGTACATGGTCAAAACTAGTTGCCCGTGGCCATGGCGTCATCAGCGCCCGCTCGCCACTCATCTCCAAAAACTGGTACCCTATCTCCTTTGCATAGAGAAATGCCTTCTGATTCTCGGCCATTTTAGCATTGATCAGTATCTTCTTGGCATCTTCTATGAAGACCGATCTGATGTGGGTAAGCTCCGGAAAATCCTGCAGGTCGTTCTCCTCTACATTGTACCCGAATTTTTCGAGCAGAATATTACGAAGCACTTCGGAAGGAATGATTCCGTTTGATGGCAGTCCGTACTCACTTCTGAACCGTTCAGCCTCTTTTTCCAGCTCCTCAAAATAGTTCTCATGCATCTCCTGGTACGACCGGAGCATGGCGAAATAGAAATTCTCCTGCGTAAGATTATATGTGCTGGCGATCTGAGCAATGGTACTGATAAAGGCCGAAACCTTCAGAGGCGCGCTGGTAATGATCTCTATCAGCTTCCCCTTATCAATGCCGAAAAGGTCCAGCGGCAGTTCCTCCAGCAGACGCGAGTCCAGAATCTCACCCACAGGCGAGAGTTGTTTGTCCAGTTTTAACGAAACCAGCCTATCGTAAGGGACATCGAGCGCAGCAGCCAAGGTGGCTATCTTCTCCGTTTTCGGATACTTCTTGCCCTTCTCTATTTCATTGATGTAGGAAATGGAAAGTCCAGACTTATCAGCCAATTCGGTCAATGAGAGTTTCTTGGCCGTACGGAACTGTTTGAGCTTTAGCCCAAAGATGAGTTTGATATTGTCTTCGCTTAATGCCATGTCAGCAACGCACAAATATACGATTGACACTGTTGCGAATTTCCTTTTTTAAAGAATTTTCTCTTTTAGCGAAAATTCGCTGGTTGTTTCAAATCCATTCTTACCTTTGCATCAAATTCTAGAAAATGTCACACCTAACTGTAGCCATGAATGGCGTTGAGATAAAGGGAGCTTTGAAAGCAGGATATGACGAGATCCTTACCCCTGATGCGATTGCGTTCGTTGTAAAACTTCACAGAGCCTTTAACGGAAGAAGAAAAGAACTTCTGGCTGCCCGCCAGGTACGACAGACAGAGATAGATAACGGGAAATTCCCAGATTTTCTTCCTGAAACGGCACACATCCGCGAAAGCGAATGGACGGTAGCACCGCTTCCGTCAGACCTGTTGGATAGAAGAGTGGAGATCACCGGTCCGGTGGATCGTAAAATGGTGATCAACGCATTGAACTCAGGTGCCAAAATGTTCATGGCCGATTTTGAGGACAGCAACGCTCCTTCATGGGACAATAACGTTGGCGGTCAGATCAATCTGCGTGACGCGAACAGAAGAACCATCACGTTTGAGAACGAGAACGGAAAGAAATACGCGCTGAACGACAAAGTTGCAACGCTACTTGTGCGTCCACGCGGATGGCACTTGGTAGAGAAAGGATTGATGATCGATGGCGAACCATGTTCTGGCGGCCTGTTCGATTTCGGTCTTTACTTCTTCCATAACGTTCATCAGCTGCTAGAAAACGGTAGCGGTCCGTACTTCTACCTTCCGAAAATGGAAAGCCATTTGGAGGCCCGTCTGTGGAACGATGCTTTCGTGATGGCACAGAACGAACTTGGAATTGAGCAAGGAACCATCAAAGCGACTGTTTTGATAGAAACCATCCTTGCTTCTTTCGAATTGCACGAAATTCTTTGGGAGCTGAAAGACCACTCTGCGGGCTTGAACTGCGGCCGTTGGGATTACATCTTCTCGTACATCAAACGATTCAGAAACCACCCTGAATTCGTGGTTCCGAACCGTGATCAGGTAACGATGGCGTCTCCATTCATGGATGCTTATTCGCGTCTGGTCATCCAAACGTGCCACAAACGTGGTGTTCACGCCATGGGCGGAATGGCGGCCTTCATTCCGATCAAGGGTGATGAGGCGGCCAACGAAGCAGCGGTGAATAAAGTGAAGAACGACAAGATCCGCGAAGCGAAAAACGGACACGATGGAACGTGGGTGGCACACCCTGGATTGGTACAGGTGGCCATGGACGTTTTCAACGAATACATGCCAGAGCCGAACCAGATATCAAAGCAGCGTACGGAAACCATTACTGGTGCCGACCTGATCGAAGTTCCAAAAGGAACCATTACGGAAGAAGGCGTCCGTAAGAATATCAACGTGGGTATTCTTTATCTCGAAAGCTGGCTACGCGGAAACGGTGCTGCTGCCATTTACAATCTGATGGAAGATGCGGCAACTGCCGAAATCTCCAGAACGCAGGTCTGGCAATGGATCCAGCGCGGAGCTGAAATGGAAGATGGCCGCAAAGTAACCTACGGAATGGTGGAAGGTTTCATTCCGGAGGAATTGAAAAAGATCGAAGAATACGTTGGAAGCGATGCTTACGCCAACGGCAAATTCGAATTGGCGACAGAGCTTTTCAAGAAGCTGGTTGCAACCGAGGAGTTCGAGGAATTCCTTACCCTGAACGCATACAATTACATCTAATAACCACTATCAATAAAACGATGAGTAATCAACAATCAAGCTATGTTTCTGCACTGGAAACAGTTCAAAAACTAAAAGCAAAGTACGGGAGCACTTGGGGTGAGATCAACCCGGAGCATGCAGCACGCATGTACACACAGAACCGTTTCAAAACGGGATTGGACATTGCAAAATACACTGCCGCTATCATGCGTGAGGATATGGCTGCTTACGATGCAGACCACTCAAAGTATACTCAATCATTGGGTGCTTGGCACGGTTTCGTGGCGCAGCAGACGATGATCGCTGTAAAGAAACATCACAAGACAACCAAAAGAAGATACATCTACCTTTCTGGTTGGATGGTTGCGGCTTTGCGTTCTGAGTTCGGCCCGCTTCCAGATCAGTCTATGCACGAAAAAACTTCTGTGCCTAAGTTGATTGCTGAGATCTATGATTTCTTGAAGCAAGCGGATGCAACAGAATTGAACGACCTTTTCCGCAGAAAAGCAGCTGGAGAAGATGTTCAGGATCTGATCGACAAATTCGAAACGCACGTAGTTCCGATCATCGCTGATATCGATGCTGGGTTCGGAAACGAGGAAGCTACTTACCTTCTTACGAAGAAAATGATCGAGGCTGGTGCTTGCGCCATCCAAATCGAAAACCAAGTGTCTGATGCCAAGCAGTGTGGTCACCAGGATGGTAAAGTAACCGTTCCGCATGAGGATTTCATCGCGAAGCTGAATGCCATCCGTTATGCATTCTTGGAATTGGGTGTAGAAGACGGAATCATTGTGGCTCGTACCGATTCTGAAGGAGCAAGCTTGACTCAAAAACTACCTGTTTCGCAGGAACCGGGTGACCTCGCTTCTCAGTATTTGGATTTCGTTGATGCTGAGGAAGTAAGCATTGATGACGTTAAGGACAACGATGTATTACTGAAGCGTAACGGAAAATTGGTCCGTCCGGTTCGTTTACCTAATGGTCTTTACAGTTTCAGACCAGGCACAAACATCGACCGAGTTGTATTGGATTGTGTTACCAGCCTACAGAACGGAGCAGACCTACTTTGGATCGAGACTCCAACGCCAGATGTGGAAGC
>JBFHEW010000069.1:0-9004 GCA_041583955.1 Bacteroidia bacterium
AAGATCCGTCATGATCGGAGATAGTGAACGCGATATTTCAGCGGCTTCCAAAGTAGGCGTGAAGGGTGTTCTTATCGGATCCAACAGTGGTTTCCTTAAAATTGTGGAGGAATTGGAATGAGTAAGTATGTGCTGTTCAACGGAGAGTTTCATTCGGAAGGAACCGGTCTGCTGAGTTTAAGTAACCGTGGTTTCTGTTTCGGAGATGGTTTTTTCGAATCGATACGTGTTTCGAATGGAAGGTCGCCATTTATCAAAGGTCATTGGCAGCGTGTTCGGCAGGTGTGTAAGTTCCTGAGGATGGAGATACCCGATACGCTCACAGAACAGAGTTTCAACGAATTCGCTTTGGCCTTGGCCCACAGGAACGGATTCAATAATGCCAGGGTCCGTTTTCAGGCTTACAGAATGGGAGAAGGGCGTTATGCCCCGGAAAGCAATCAACTAGGATGGTCCATGGTGTGCGAGGAATTGGATCGCTCAGAATATGTTCTTAACAAGGTTGGTCTACACGTGGGCTTCTGCAACACGCATCATATCAACCCAGCGCCTCAAAGCTCATTCAAATCCAGTAATTCGTTACCATATGTCATGGCCAGCATGTTTGTTTCGGATCATGGGTTGAATGATTGTTTCCTATTGGATCACAAGGGTTTTGTTGTCGAATCGACCGGGTCAAACGTTTTTCTACTGAAAGGAAACGAACTGCTGACTCCTGATCTTTCTAACGGTGGTGTTCCAGGAGTCATGCGTTCGGTGGTTCTTCAAGAAGCCCGAGCACTAGGGTTGAAGACAACCGAACGACTTGTTACCAAGCAGGATGTGCTTAGTGCCGATGAGTGTTTTCTTACCAATGCCACACGCGGAATCCAATGGGTGGTGGCTGTGGATAAGAAACGCTTTTACAAAAGGGGAGCAGAGAAGCTGCTTGCCCATATCAATTCAAAATACGGTCTTATCAGTTGAGCCGCGGGTCTTCGGGTAGGTTGACCATATAGGCGTATGGTTGTCCCATTCCTGCCAGAATGGTGGACCACAGTTTTTCCGGACGGGAGCTGAACAGAAGCTCCTTGGTTGCGTTGGCAACGATCCAACTCTTGCTTTTCATTTCGCTTTTCAATTGTCCCTCGGCCCAACCGGAATATCCAACGAACAGGCGGATGTCATCAGGCTTCAGTTCTCCAGAAAGCATAAGAGATTTGATCACATCGAAATCGCCTCCCCAATAAACACCTTTCATCACCTCGGTTGAGTTCGGAATGAGATTGCCCATCTTGTGCAGGTAATGCAGGGTTTCCTTCTGAACAGGGCCACCCAAACCCAAGCGTGCATCGAACATGGGGGCATTTTCAATCGCTTCGTTAAGAAACATCGGTATCGGTTTATTCAGTATCAGGCCGAAAGAACCACTTTCGCTGTGTTCTGTCAGCAACACAACCGACCGCTTGAAGTATGGGTCCTGCATGAAAGGTTCTGAGATCAGCAACCGTCCTGTTCTTACCTGTAACCTCTGTGGAGGTAATTTGAATATGTCAGCAATATCCATCGGTACCAATAACGTAAATTTCAGATCAATTGTTGAATAAGAGTTGCTGAAATCGGTCTGTTTTTTCACGATCTGCTTTGACTGCCGAAAAAAGAAACCCCATCCCGAGAATTCGGAATGGGGTTTCTACGACCGGGATCCGGTGCTTTATTTTTTTGCGGCTGCCTTCTTTGCCGGAGCTTTTTTAGCTGCGGCCTTCTTTGCCGCTGGTTTCTTTGCGGCTGCTTTCTTAGGAGCCGCTTCCGCTTTCGCTGCTTCTGCCGCTTCCTTTGGTTTTGGGGCTGGCTTTTCCTTCTTCACCGGAGCAACGTAAGCTGCTTCACTTTTTTTCTGCCTCCGCACGCCATAGCTTCCGTTCGCAATCTTGCCGCGCTTCGATTTGATATCTCCTTTTCCCATAATTTTTGAATTTTTGGTTCGAGTGTCTTACAAACTTAGCAAAATTGAACGGGTCGGGTTGTGTTAAAACTTGTTATAACAGAAAAGCCCGAGCTGCATGGCCCGGGCTTCTCTTCATTAAATGTGGTGTCTGTCTATTTGGTCAGAATCAATCGCTCTGAGACGTTCAGTCTGTCTCCTTTTACAACCAGCGTGTAAACGCCAGTGGCAAGGCTCCGTGTGTCTATCTGGTGCGTTCCGGCTGTTTGGCCGCTGGTCTGGTGATTCCAAACCTCTTGCCCTAGGGAATTGAGCATTCTGAAATCCAACTTACCGGACGCGTCTGAATTGTAACTGAATGTGAAGTTCTCTGAAGACGGGTTCGGATAAACCCTAAGGTCGAACTTTTCGGTTTCACTGATGTCTACGGTTATTGAAGAACAGCCCTCAATGACGATGTCATCGATGTCTAAGAAGAACATATCCAGTGCCGTGTGATGAAACCCGATGTACACGCTTTGAAGGGCATACTGGTTTGCAGGAAGCGTCACCGTGTTGGTAGTCCATGTGGTGTCGCCATCTGTTGATGCGGCATTGTCGGCAACAGAGAACAGGGTAGTGCCTCCTGTGAAATTGGCAATTGCTGTTCCTGTGGTGTTGAGCTTCACGCTGTAGCCATCGCGGTAATCGTTGTCTCCATATCGGTGCTTCCAAGTAAGGCTTCCGTTGTCAGAAAGCATGGTGACAGGTCCGAAGGTCAGCCAATTGTTGGCAGCAACGGTCGTGTTCGTAAACCACGAAGCAACTCTCAGGAAGTAATTCGTATCGCCAGGCGCAACGACTTCATAGAATCCCATCCATTCTGAATTCCAACCGGCATTGGCAAGTGGGGTGGCAAGCGGTTGCTGGTCAACATCCGATGCCAGTACCCCGAATGCCGGAGCATCGGTATTGTTCACGAAGAAATTGGCACCATCGAATTCAACCAGGTCTTCGCAGGTAGTGGTGGTGCCACCACCTCCGATACAGAAGTTATGCGTGGCAGATGATCCGTACGCGGCATTCGCTGCCGTCATTTGCACGAGCGTTGTGCTACCATCTGTAAGCGTGTAGTTACCGTTCACAGAGCAACCTGACCATTGCACTCCATACATTCCATCACCTTCGCTATCGTAAATGGTGAAATCGTAGCAGCCTTGAGCAAGACAGAATGATTCCACGAATTGTTCGCCACTTGCGTTATCAGTGTATGGTCCTCCAGACGCTACAACGGTGTTGCTGCTATTTCTCACGTCCCAGGTTACCTCAGATCCCCAACAGTCCACAGATAGGTTCAATGTAACAGCAGTTCCGCCAGTGGCCACGCTGAAGTTGGTTGTGGTCTGGTCGTTGCTGGTAACTTGATCCGTGTTGCTTCCATTCAAAGTTCCAGAAACCGTTCGGGCAGTGAATGTGTGCGCGCCAGTGGTTGTGGCTACGGAATTGAGGGTAACGGTTGCTGAACTGTTAGAGGCCAAACTTCCGGTCCAATTGTACGTGGTCGGAGATTGTGAATCCACGTAATATTGGATCTGAACCGATGTTAGCGTAGTGGATCCGTAATTGGTCAATGTGACAACCGGAGTGAAGCTTGTTTGGCACAATGAACCTGACGGTGTTGAAATGGCAGAAATGGCAGCGTCAAAACTAGTAGAGACTCCACAGTTGCTTGTGTTAACGAGGGCGCTTCTGATTCCTGTCAGAACGGCTCTCATATTCGTTGTCTGACCTGCGGTGAATTGATTCTGGCAGTCTTCATCGGTATAGTCCATATAATTCTCCACTTGGGCACCTGGACAAGAAGATGAACAGCCGCTGTTCTGAACCGTTGGTGGCGTATCGCATATCCTGTCGTTCTGCGTGGCGCAGTTGCTTTCTGAGCAACTGTTTCCGAAAGGATGCGCCAGAGACAGGTAGTGGCCCACTTCGTGCGTAAGTGTTCGGTTCAGCTTGGTGGCAAACCATAGTCTGTAGCCTGCAGAACCGGTAGGGTCGTTACCAACACAAAGGTTGAGTGCAACAACCCCATCAATGTCGCTCATGGCCGTAATCGGGCTCTGAGGTAAATAAGCATAGCCAAGTGTTCCTCCGAAGAAGTTGTTCGGGTTGGCAACGTCTGCTCCGTTGTTGTCAATTTCAGAAACAACCCAGATGTTCAGGTAGTATCGGTTGTCCCATCGGCTCAAAGCTTTCACCTGAACATCATTACTTGTTGAAATACCACCGCTGGCATATCCGCTTACGCTCGTGCCATTCACGCGGTTGATTCCGGAGTGTGGGTTTCCCTGTGGATCCACTCCTGCCAAGCAGAACTGAATCTCTGTGTCAGGACCGGCACCTTGGGCAACACCTCCGTTGGCACTGGTTCTTCGGTAATCGCGATTCAGCGCATCAATGGCGCTTTGTAGTTGAGCACTGGAGATATTCGTTCCCGTTCCTACTGCTTCACCTTTGTGAATGACATGAAACACAACCGGAATCGTGTAAACCGGAGGCGTGGCGCGCGTACCCGACTCCAACTCACGTGCAATTTCGCTGGTGATCTGCCAAGCTTCTTCAACACCTCTACGGTAAGAAGGATCTCTTTCCATCAATGCTTCGCTGACGCTGTGCTGAAGACAACGTTCGCCAACGGCTCCGCTGGCGTAATTCTCGTGTACCTGGTCAAGCGTCAGTACAGTCTTGTGCAGAACGGCATTCGGCTTTGCCTGCTTGTTTGAGAAAGCGCTGATCTGATTGCTTTGACCGTAAGCGGTCGTTGCAAGCAAAAGAAGCATTAGGAAAGCGTAAAGATTCTTAGTCATGAAGTAGAGGGTTTTTAAAATCGCGACAAACAAACAAAAAAATATAACTCGCGTGCGTGCTCGTCCGAAGGTGAAAACACGGAATTGTCCGATAAGCTACCAGATACCATTGAAATCGCACATTGCTTGTGCAGTTTCGGGACGGATGTTGAAGCTGCTGTGAGGTAATGAGCTGGTTAATAACCTGTTAATAAGTCGGTTCATGGAGGGTTCATAACTCTTAGGTTGAATTTTTGGATGGTTGGATCGATGTACGTTAAATTTGGTAGAACCAAGTGAGGGATAAAAGGTTGGGATTGATACCACTCTCTGTAAAGCCCCAAGGGGATTTTTGCGAGGGCCTCCCGGAATCCTGTTCCATCTTCGGATCGGACAGGTGAGGCGGAAATGAAAAAAGTGATTCTTCGGAATCATGGAAGTCACGAAAGCCAACCAAGTAGGCGGTTTGCCGCTGAAAGGGAAGGGGAACCATAATAACAACAGCTTGGCGCTGAGTTAAGACCACGGTCTTATCGAGGTGGAGCGGAGGGCAATCAAACGATTGTTCTCCGTTCTTGCTTTATCCGATCATGGCGGCAGCCTTTTTACCAATGGATGTCCCGATGGCAACTCCCATTCCGCCAAGGCGCACAGAACAGGTAACGTTGTCCGACAGGTGTTTGTCGATCACTTTTTTCGTTTCTCCAACACCCATTATCCCTGCCCATCTGTGCTCAACGGTCACGTCCATGCCAGGAAGAATGATGTTTTTCAGTAGGTGGTCGAGATGGTGCTGGATCATGCCGGAAGTTTCCAAGGCGGTGGAGGTTTCTCCTTGAAAATCCAATTGACGTCCTCCACCAAGCAGAATCCTGTTGCCCACATGTCTGAAATAGTAGAAGCCTTCTTCCATGTGATAGGTTCCCTTCACCTTGAGGTTTTTGATAGGAGCGGTGACTAGTACCTGAGCCCGGGCAGGTTTCACATCAAGTTCAGGAAGAAGTTGGGCTGCAAACCCATTGGTCGCAATATGTAGGCGATTTGCAGCAATTGTAAATCCTATGTTCAATTCAACTTCAACCTTCGTTCCAATATCAGTGTATGCCAGAACCTCCAAGCCATTCAGAATGGTCACGCCAAGTTGAGATGCCAATTGCAGAAGATGCGCCATCATCCTACCCGTATTCAGAGCACCTTCGTGCTGATTCAGTATCAAATGTTGAATCCCGGAAAAACCAAGTGCTGTGATCTTTTCATCTGCAAGGGAATATGTTCGTTTAAGCCCAGTTCGGTGTTCAATTTCCTGATTGGCTTTCTGAATAAACGTCATGCACTGCTCAAACAATGAAGCGTCCTCATGCGTGAATAACTCAAAGCCACCGCAGGCTTCGTACTTCAGATTCTTGTCGCCTACCAGCGCACGCAATTCTCCCAAACCGTACAGCCTTTCTTCCACAAGGCCATACACTTCATCTTCGCTGGAGGTTCTGAGGTCCGATAGGATTTCACTTGCACTGCCAAAACATGCGAACCCGGCATTTTTCGTGCTTGCTCCTGCAGGTAGCATTCCTTTTTCCAGAACAACTACCTTGGCACGCGGGTTGTATTTCCGGTAGAATATGGCGGTAGTCAGTCCAACAATTCCGCTTCCAACGATGAGAAGGTCTACGTCACTGAAATACTGCTTGATCTCCCAGAAACTGAGTTTGGGTGGAAACGACATGGTTTTTGAAGCTAAACGTTGCGCAGATTAAGTTCGTCAAAAGTGAAACAAAAAGTCCGGATTCGGGTAATAACCAGTTAAGCGCAAATTTGTGCAATAGATGATCCTAAGAAGATTGATACATCCAGCATTGAAACTATTTCTATCTGTTTTCCTTTTCTGTCTCACTTTTGTGGTATCGGCCCAGGATAGAGGGTTGGATGTTTCAGGAGCTGTGAAAGAAGGCTGGAAAGGCCTTGAAGGAACGAAGCTCACGCTATACAAGGACGGAGCAGTGGATAGGTCTTTCACCACCTCTTCCAATGGGAAGTTCAAGTTTTTCTTTGATGCGGGTGCCACGTACATATTGGACGTGAGTAAGCCGGGATACGTCTCCAAGAAGATCGAATTCAACACCAGAGTACCTGCTGACGCTACTTCTGTCTGGTTGTTCGATTTCATTGTAGAGCTTTTTCAGGATCAAACAGGGTTGAATAAAGCCATATTCTCCAACCCGGTGGCTAAGGTTCACTATAATCCGCAGTACAATGAGTTCGATTACGACCTCGACTATTCCATGGAATTCCAAAAGCAGGAGGAAGAGGTGTTTGAGGAGTTGGAGAAGTTGAACGAGGAGAGGTCGAAAGAGGAAGAGCGAAAGAAAAAGTTAGCAGAACAGCAGGCCAAAGAGGAGGCGCAGCAATTGGCAGCAGCGCAAAAGGCAAAGCAGGAAGAAGAAAAAAGAAGGCTTGCAGAGGAGGAAAAGCAGCGCAAGGCCCAAGAAGCAGAAGCCAAGCGATTAGCTGACGAACAAAAGGCAAAGGAGGAAGCCGAGCGATTGGCTCAAGCAGAAGCGGAGAAGGCCAGAATTGCCGAAGAAGCCAGATTGAAAAAGGAGAAGGAAGACGCGGAAAGAGCTCAGGCAGACGCAGCACTCAAAGCCAAGGAGGATCGGTACGGGGCGTTGCTTGCTGAAGCCAAGAACCTGGAATTGAAGGAATCCTTTCCTGAAGCGAAAGCCAAATATCAACAGGCTGCCGAATTGTTTCCGGATAGGCCTGAGGTAAAAGCCGGACTCGTTTCGCTCGATAAGTCAATGGCCACAGCCAAGGCAGAGCAGGAGAAACGCGCTCAGACCCAAAAACAGTTTGACGAGATGATGGCCCAGGCGCAGAAACTTACAGGCAATGGTGAGTTTGATGCGGCCATCAAGCTATATGAAAGCGCCTCTCAGATCAATCCGGACTCGGAAATGCCTGTGTTCAAGATCAATGAGGTGAAACGCAAAATGGCAGAAGCCAAAGCGGAGCAGGAACAGCGGGTCGTTCAACAGCAATTCGACAAGCTCATGGCTGATGCAAAAGCAGCAGAGGGTTCACAGCAATTTGCAAACGCTCAGAAATTGTATGAAGAGGCATCGCAATTGATTCCGGATCTGAATGAGCCCAAAAAGAAAGTGCAGGAATTGGCCGCTCTGATTGCCAAGCAGGAAGCCGAGAACCGCGAAAGGCAGGAGAAGGAAAAGCAGGTCGGACTATTGCTGGCAAAGGGTGAAGAGTTTCTGAAAGCGGAAAACCTGGAAGGTGCCCAAGCGGTATTCTCCGAAGTAACTTCCATCGACCCTCAGAATGAGACGGCAAAGAAGAAGTCTGCTGAAGTTGCACGTTTGCTAGAGGAGGCACGGGTCGAACAGGCCGAAATGGCTCAAAAACAAGCACTTTTCAATCAGTTGATGGCAGCAGGCACATCGCTGAAGTCCAACTCAGACCTGAACGGAGCCAAAGCGAAGTTCGAAGAAGCACTCGCGTTGAATGTTGATAACACCAACGCTCAGAAACAATTGGACAAGGTTGTAGCGCAATTGGAAGAGATCGCGCTGAAGCAGAAAAAGTATGATGAACACCTTGCGAAGGGGAAGGAGTTTCTCGAAAAGGGAAAGTATGATCTGGCTACACTTGAGTTCAAAACATCATTGGCATTGAAGCCTGATGCTGCCGAACCGAAACAGCAGATGGCCAATGTGGAAGCCAAGCTGGCAGAGATCGCAGCGCAAGAAGAGGAGCGTAGAAAGAATGAAGCTGCATTTGAGACTTTGATGAAGTCTGCGGACGACCTTTTCAGGCAAGAAGATTATCAGGGGGCCAAGACCAATTACCAATCTGCACAAGCCATAAAGCCCGATAACGCTGACATCGGTAAGCGTTTGAAAGCGATTGATGAGTTGATCGAGAAGGAGGCTGCGAAACAACGGGCACTTCTAGCCAAGGAGGAAGCGGAGCGGAAAAAGGCAGCGGAATTGGCCCTACTTGAAGAAGAAATGAGGTTGGCGGCCGAAGAGCAACTGAGAAAGGAGGCGGAGGCGCGCAAACTCGCTGAGGAGAAACGACTTCGTGAAGAAGCCGAGAAAGAAGCAGACAGATTGGCTCAATTAGCACAGCAGCAGGCTGAGGAGCAGGATGCTGCGCGATTGGCAGAGCTGCAGCGACTGGAGGAGGAAAAAGCCCGCGCAGCGGCCGAGGCAGAAGCCAAGAAAGCCGCGGAGTTGGCAGCAGCCAA
>JBFHEW010000070.1:0-8991 GCA_041583955.1 Bacteroidia bacterium
ACCCAGCGAGAGCACCACCTTCCGGTCAAACCCTTTCCGGAAGAACGCGATCTTGGTGATGTTGCTCGATACATGGAAAATGGCCGTGATGCCGAGCACCGAATGGAAATCGAGGAAATAGCTGGCAATAGGCACAAAGAACAACGATGAGCCGAAGCCTCCTACCGTACCGAGTATCTCGGCCAGCAAGGCCAGAAGTATGAACCAAGGAAGGAATTCGATATACTCCATCGGGGTGTCCGGTCGGGTAGCTTCTTACAGCGAGAATCCGTTCTCGGCAGCTATCGGTCCCGGAATGTCGGAGTCGTTGATCATCTCGCGCATGTCTATTTCAATACCACGCGAAATGGTGGTGATGGGAACATCGTTGTAGGTCCCCTCAAACGGGTTCTCCGAATAATCCCCGATCTTTTCCATCAGAAAGAAGATCCAGGTCACCAGGCCAACGATGAACGGACATATCCAGAAGGCAGAACCGCTCATTTCGTGAAACACATCCATGATTCCGAACGGAAGCAGTCCGCAGAAAACGAACGTGAGCCAAAGAGCAGTGGAGGCATACTGGCGCGGAAACGGGAAATTTTTGATGCGTTCCGATTTCCCTTGCCCATCGTAGAACGCAGAGATGAGGTGCACCAGCTCCATGTGCCTGAAATCTTCGAAATACCCTTGATCACGCAGTTCCTGCAAGCGTTTCGATTGTGTGGCCAGTATCTGTGTGGCGGTGTTCGTCTGCGATTCGTAGCGCTTCACCTCATCTCGGTTCAGGTACTTCAGCAGGTCGTTGTCCAGGTTTTCAATGTATTCCTCGCACACACTGATGGCATACTTGCCTTTTATCCGCTCTTCGGTATGTTCCCATTCCCTGCCTAAACGCAACTGATAGCGCAAGGCAGTTAGCCACGCAATGTGGCGGTAAATGAGTTCCTTCTTGATGGCATCGGCATTCTCGCCCTGCACAAATGAGACCACCTGCGCCCCGAACGAACGGCTGTCGTTCACAATGCCGCCCCAGATCTTGCGGGCTTCCCAGGTCCTGTCGTACGAGCTGTTGTTCTTAAAGCCCAGATAGAATGCCACCGCAATACCGATCACGCTGATGGGCTGCCATGGCAATGCGAAATGGATGTCAAGCAGGGCATGGGCGATGCACAACGCCAACGCGTAGAGAAACCCTACGATGAACGGCCATTTTGACCAATTGAAGGTCATGGCGAAGCTGTAGTTCCGTTTTACGTACATGGATCGATAGTTGAAGAACCAAAGCTAGGTAAATACCAGGCGCTTCCGGCTTTAGAACTCGAAGTTCAATCGGGTACTGACGTTCCATCCCAGATCATCGGCAAAGTAGCGCTGCCTGTTCATGTAATCGCGGTAGCGGGAGTTGAGCAGATTCTCACCGGCAACAGACAAGCGTAGTTTGGTGTTCTTCAATTTGAAGGTGGTGCCAATGCTTGCTCCAAGCAGGAAATACCCTTCCGGCACAGGCGCCAGATCCTGATCGGCATTCAGATGCGTTTGCTTGAAAACGTACCTTCCGTTCACGGAAACGGCCGTGTTCTTCAGTTTTTCACCGTCTTTGAAGGCGTATGAAACGGAGCCCGAAAGGTTATTGCTCGGCATGTAAACCAAGGGTTGTCCATTGCTGATATCATCTCCCCGCAGGAACGAATACTTGGCAACCAACCGGATACTCTCAATGGGTTCGTACGACACCAACGCATCCAATCCGGCAAGGGTGGCATTGGTCTGCTGGTAGGTGAACAGTGGAAAGGCACCACGAATGGTAAGCCGGAACTCATCTTCCGGTTGCAGGTAAATGAAGTTGTTCACGTACTGGAAGTATCCGAGCAGCTGCAGGAAGAGTTTCTGCCGTAGCTGCACATCGGCAGAAAGCACTGCTTTGGTTGCCTGTTCGCTGCGCAATTGCCTGTTACCTTCCTCAATGCCGCTTACGCCTTGGTGCAGACCTGCACTGTACATTTCGTTCACTTCGGGCGAGCGGAGAACGTGGCCCACATTGAGGTTCAGCTTGAGTTGCGGTAGCACCCGATAGCGGACTCCTCCAGAAAGGCTGTAGTTGTTGAATGTGTGATAGAACCGTTCAATTTCGCGCGGAATGGAACTGGAAATGGTCACCACCTGAAAGTGAGTGAGGTCGTAACGGGCACCAAGCTCGTACAGAAGCCTGTCCTTCTCCTGTTGGTAAATGGCAAAGGCACCAAGCCGATACGAACGATGGTCTGGAATAAGCGGAAGGATACCCGTTTCAGGGTCATTCGTATTGTCGGTCATCCGCAGTTGCACGCCCGTTTTAAGCTGGCGTCCGTGTTCAAAGAAATGCTTGTAAACACTTTCGAGGTATTGGTCCCATTGCAGGAGGCTCAGAGCGGGCAGATCGCTCCGGTCTGATCTGCGCACATCGAATTCCTTCCTATTGTTCACCTGTCCGCCATAGGTGACGGCAAGACTCTGATGCTCGTTGAAAACATGTCGGCTTTCCAGTTTCAGAAGATGATGCTGGACGGCTTGCCTTGGCTCGTTGATGGTGTACGAGAATTCATCCTCTGTGAAGAACGGTACTTCCCGTTCAATGGCCTCTTGCAGGTCGGTCAGGTTCCCGATGTGCGAACCTCTCAGGATCCCGATCTCTGTGTTGAACAGGCTGTAATAGAGTTTCATTTCCCAATGAGGATTGAGCTGCTTCTCCAATTGTGCCGCCACGTTGTATTCGCGTTTGCCCGTATTGGTAAGCAAATAGGAGGGAGCACTCCGGTCTCCGATCACCTTTGCCGTAGCGGAAACACGCCATGCGGCCCACTTGTCGTACTTCTGAAGCCGTGCATTGAGTGTATGTCCCAAACCATTGGTCTGGAAGATGTAGTTCACGTTCCCATGCAGATGTGGGTCGTTCTCAATTTCGTCCGGTTCGATCAGCACCACACCGCCCAACGAACCACCCGGATAGGCGAGCGCACCTGCGCCTTTTACAACAGAGATGTGTTCGGCCACGTATGGATCGATCTCGGGCGCATGGTCGTTTCCCCATTGCTGACCGCTTTGGGCGATCCCATTGTTCAGAATGGCAACCCGGTTTCCCGAAAGGCCGTGGACGACCGGCTTGGAAATACCGGCTCCACTCTTGATACTGCTTACACCCGTCATCTGCTCCAGCATCTCCGAAAGATCCTTATTCGCCACTTCAGATATCGCGTCCTGATTGATGGTGGAACTGGCAGCTGTTTCGTGTTGCGAGTGGTGTTCATGCACCATTACCTCATCCACCAACTCGCTGTGATGGTGCATGTTGATGCGTATTACCGTATCGCGCGTCAACGAAAGGAAAAGTGTTTTGGTCTCGCAACCGATGTGGTTGAACCGCAGATGGTATGCGCCTTTACAAAGACCGGTCAATCGGAAATTCCCCAGACTGTCAGAAGCCACACCGTTCTTCATTTCCTCCACGTAAACCGTGCCGTACGACATGGGTATGCCGGTTCCTTCGTCCATCACTGTTCCGGAAATGGAAAGGGCGCATTCCTGCGCTTGGCCTAGCACAGGAAAAAGTAACAAGAAGAAGAGGAAAGAGGAGAAGTGTCTCATTGATAGGGAAAAGAGCTCCGCCCGGATTCATCCGAACGGAGCTCCCCTTGCTATTGTATCACCACCTGAAACGTAACCTCAATGTCGGTTTCGCCTCCGGCATTGGTGATGTCTCCGGCAGCCACACCATCGCCAGACTTGTTCGGCTCGTGGCGCAGCGTTATGGTCAAGGTGCCTGTGGATGCATCTCCCGCGCTCACGGTCGATTCGATTCCAATAGGATTGCCATTGCCGTCAGCATCAGCGTAGGCTACAGTAACGTTGGCACCAGATACTTGAAAGAAAAACTGGTGCTCATCTGCTTCCTCTGCCACCTCATCGGAAATGACATCGGCAGGCGATTCCGTTTCATTCAAAAGGGTAATGACACCGGTATAACTGGTGTTTGCAGCAAGAGTGCCAGTTGTAATGACAGGGTCATTTCCGCCATCACCATCAAGATCGGTGAAACGGAATTCGATCGGAGTGCCGCCACCATCAGGTGTAAGTGTGTAAATGAGCGTAGTTATCAGCTCCTCTTCGTTCGGAATTTCGGGGTCGTCCTTTTCGCACGCAGTGAACAATAGGACAGTGAATAGGGGCAATGCCCACAGAATATTTTTCGTGTATTTCATGATATGTGAATAATGAGTTTAGGCCGAAAACCTTTTGGCACTCGGCAGAATGCAGCCGTATTCAGCTGCGGGAATCCGAAATGATCATGAATGTGTGGGCGGACCGCGCGGTGCATAGGCCAGCGAAAAATCGTAACCAAAAACCTTTGTGCTGGCCGGCTTATTGAATGCAACTTGAACAGGCTTTTCGAGTGCCTGAACGATATTCGGATTGTAATGGAACCTGGAAACGGTGACCTTACACAGGTCGCAATCGTTGATGGTTTGGGTGAGGTGGCTCTTGTGCTCGCAATCGTGAGAGGTTTCTCCGTGATAGATGGCCCGGTGACATGCATCTTCTTCGGCCTCTTCGGTATGGAGCTCGGCATGTTCGTGATGATGGACAGCCTCATGGAAACCATTGAACGAAACCACATTCACGAAGTAGCCGAACAGGAGCAGTATGGAGGCCGCACCTTTCAGCCAGTGATATGTGTTTCTGATCTTCACGGAAGCAAAAGTGGCGAATAATTCATTTCAGACCAGCAAAAACGTTCACGGAAAGAACTTGTTCATCAACATGTAGTCAATGTTGTCTGATTGAAGATGGCAACCCGTGCAAATAGCGCCTTTGTCTTCTGCGGTGGTCGCCACATTGCCATTTGCAAAGACATAACCCCACACCCAACCACGGCTGTCAGCGTGCTCACTGTCCGATTTCTTGTACAGAATGGCGTACAATTCCGCTTCCGAGCCATTGCTCAGCTCTTTCACCACCAGCGACCCATCTGGGAAGGAAGCGTTGCTCAGTACCGAACCATCTGCATCGAGCTGCGTGGCAGCAGTGGCGTTGTAACGGGTACGAAGCAGATCGTAATTATGACCGCTGCCGGAGCTTTTCGGTAACCACGCATCCGAATTCTTGTACCAACTGAATCCGTTGGTCATTTCGGCCATTTGCAGCAGTTCAAGGTCAATACCAACAGCGGGTTCGTCTTTCTTACAGGATTGCAATACGATTGCCACGGAAGAAAGTCGGAATACGAGAATGATCAAATGGTTCTTCATGGGGTGATTTCGATGTTCGTTCACCCGAACTTACGGAATTCGTACTGTATGGACCGATCATCGGCTGCAGCAATCTCTTGGTTGTGTCTTAGGTCTTGCAAATCTGAACCCGTTGTTGATCGCAAACATCGGGTTCAGAATGATCACTGCGGTGGCTTCGTACCACGTGAATCCATTCTTGGCCATCGCCATGGTGGCCCTATGAATGCCTTCGCCCAATAGGACACCTGTTATGGGGGTAACGATCAGGTCTTGAATGCTGGGTTGCTCGGCTCCGCCTTCTATCAGGTATTCAAAAACGAAAACATGCGTAAGGCAGAACAGAGAGGATTGCCAGATGTTGGCGTTCTGAGAACGGACAGCATTGTAGAACAGTACACCTTGATAGGGGTGTCCGATGTAGTTGATGTACCATTTGTCGTGATCGAAAGCAGGCGGCTTTGTAAACGTGTTCCTGTAATTGTGGGTGAACCGATTGAAATCTCCCTTTTCCCACTGACTGATCTCGGGAGGAAGAACGGCCAATATTCCGTAACCGACTGCTTCAAAGCCAAGTATCGGCAACGTTCCGCGCCACATTTTGCGGCCAAACGTTCCTTCTTGGTTGCGCAACCGGATGCCATATTCCTCGCTGACCGATGGTTTGAATCGATAGCGCCTCTGTGCAGTATCTGTTTTCAATGAATCCTGCTGGGGAAAAGCATGTACCGAAAAGAGTATGCAGCAGAGAAAGACGAGTGATGGAATATTCAACATGGACCTTTGAGCTGAGAAAGATACTCGGTTCGGTTACCGGTCGATGTGACATAGGTCATCGATGACCATGATCACAACTCAGCGTTGAACTTTTCGGGATCAATAGGCTTTCACGAAGTTCCGATCAAGGACAAAAATGGCGACAACTACCAGTAGAATAGCAATCAGTCCTGCTGCACCAGTAACGCCTGTCACCAACGGATGACCGCCCCATGTGAAGTAAAGCAGGCTGGCCGCAGTGCCGTTTATCATTCCGTGCATGACGCAAGGCCCGAGAATGCTTCTGGTCTTCAATCGAACGTAAGCAAAAGGAAAAGCGAGCGCAGTGGTGAAAAGACACATCATACCAACCCCAATGACCGGATATTCGGGGTAATTGTGCCCCATGAGAATGATAGGGGCATGCCAGAGGCCCCACACTACCCCAATGAAAAGGTTGCTTTTGAGAAAGCCCAATGCCTGAGTCTCCTTCAATAGAAGTCCTCTCCAACCGAACTCTTCACCGAACATGAAAGGCAGATTTATGGTGAATGCCGCAACTATTCCTCCAAGAAAGGTGACGGCCAGCAATGGCAGCGGTCCGATCGTGATCGGCAACTTTTCCAGTTCCGCTTCAAGGTCAATAGGCAGGTCTGGGTTACCTGCACTTACAATTTCAACCAATTTCTGAATGATGGCATCTTCACTCAGATCAAGCACTCCAAAACCGGGCAGACCGAGCGTGTTGCCTGCCAGACCGATCACAGCCATGGTTCCAAGAACGAAGAACATGGAGATGAGAACAGTTCCAATGATCCATTTCCAATTGATACTGGACCAAACCCATCCAATGGATTCGAAGGATTCATTCGAAATGTATTTCTGTACGATGAAGGCTGAAAGGGCAGGTGCAGGCATGTAGAAACAGGCCACAATGAAAATGGAAATTCCCGATCCGTATTCAATTCCTGAGAGATGTATTCCTAAAGCACTCAACCAACTGAAACCAAAAGCCATGGTGAGAAACAATCCGATCTTTTTCCAGTTCATGTTGACTTGCTTTCAATGGGTATCCAAACCTCTTCCACAGCATGGGGGTCATCAGGGCGATAATTGCTTTCCATCACTTCAAAGTGCGGCCTTGCATCCACTTCAAACTCAGAACTAGGAAGCCATTCGGAGAATATGTACTTCATGGTGATGTGAAAAGTGGCAGGTGTACCGATGTGAGTGAAAACGGCATATTCTCCTGCAGGGATCATCAATGAATCCATCCCTTCTGGAATCGTTCCAGTTGCTGTGACTTCTACAGCCGCCCATTTCTCAAACTCGGTGTGAGGAGTAAAAGGTCCACCATCGGTATCCATCACTTGAACCGAATAGAATCGGGCTACATCGGCATGCTGTATCTCTGCCAACCTCATTCTGAATGGTTTCCAATACGAAACAGGATCATCGGAGGCAAGGGTCGTGCGGGTTCTGACTCCAACAAGGGTCTTTTTTGAAATGGACACGATGCGCGGTGGCTTCATTGTTCTAATTGCATTCAGGTTCTTGATTTCCATTGGCAGGCCCCGCTTTCAGGATGTGATAATCGGAATAATCTTCGGAAAACAGGTCAATGATGTTCCTTTCGGCCGGATCGGGAAGCACTTGAAACAGGAACGCTAACTGAAAGCGCAGTCGAGCACGGACCATTGTCCGTATGAGCAGCGGAGGAGCCGGGAGTCGGTACGTTTTCAAGAGGTGGTCATCAAACAAACTGAGGAACACCTGTTTGGCAAACAGAGCCGCGAATTTCGGGAACCACCTATCAGCAAACTCATTACTCAATGCATTCAGCACCTGCTTGCCTGCTTCGCTATAGGTAAAATGCTTTCGTTCATATTCCTCATAGAACCGATACATGGCATGTTCATCTTCCGGAATATCCGTGATGAGCAGCATTTCGGCCACCATCTTCCAGAACAGATACAGCGCACGTGTTTCCTTCGGACTGAAAATGTTCTTACCGGTCAAGAACCGACTCATTCGGATGGGTTCGCACATCAAGGTGGCAAGGGTGTACAGGTTCTGCTCGCTATCTATAGGGAACCGACTATGAATGCGATTCAACTGATCGGCCACTTTCCGTCCTTCGGGGCTGTTGCCGTGTCGGTAAAATTCTCCGAAGAAAAGCAGCGTATCGTTGTTCCTTTTGCGTGTGTCGGTTATCGAAGGTCCCTTTCCGCCACGGTTAACCACTTTGGCAATGGAAGGCACCGCCATCTGCCTCGCAAATGCCACCGAGAACAGTGCGTGTGTGAATAGCTTGGAACCGAAACGCACCTCAAACGCCAAATGATTGATTTCGACAAAGTCTTTCTCAACATCGAGTTCGGCAATTCGTTTTCTGGCCCAGTAGGGGTGACGCATGGCTGTTCGGTTTGAGGCTAAATTAGCATATGCAATGACCAATTGGCGAAAACAAATAGCTGGGATTGCTGGTTATCTTTGGCAACCTGTTCATGAAACCACTTTCACCCTTTCTAAGAAACCTTTGCATGATGGTCATGCTGGTCTTTTCGAGTCTCTCGTTAAAGGCAGAACGCATCGTTTTCGACATGAGCGTTTTCGGTTACAAATTCGGAGAGATGGTGCTCACCAGAACGATCAAGAACGATTCCGTAGAACTCTACACGCTTCATGCGAAGGGTAAGACCGATTTCCTGTGGATGAAACGGGAAGAGCAGAGCATTTTCAATGTGGAATACCGGAATGGCAAACTCTTCTCTTCGAGTTATGAGTATCTGAACAAGGGCTCGCGAGAAAAATGGAGCAGGATCCAATTCGATGGTAGCAAATACGTGGTGCAGTCGCACGAAGGCCGTAAGGAATTCACAGAAGCGCCCGACTACTCGCTCATCAAGCTATACTTCAACCCTAACGAGCAACGCGACAGGATCTTCTGCGAAGAAGACTGTACGTACGCCAAAATGAGTAGGAATCCTGA
>JBFHEW010000071.1:0-8758 GCA_041583955.1 Bacteroidia bacterium
ACTTTTCCATTTTGGACGACATGGCGCGCAGTCTGTCATCAAGCGGAGCGTAGTTTCCGTTTATCATGATACCGAAACCTCCGCCCACATTGTAACTGGCAGGATTCCATTCATGCGCTTTGAAGACCTCTGTGTACCAGATGGTAGACTCCAACTGATCGCGGATCATCATCAGATCGGTACGTTCTGTTTGAGATAGGGTGCGCTGATCGAACATCTTCAACGTATCGAGATACGCTGTGCAGAACGCAATCTCGGCCTGCCTGTTTTCTTCGGTAGGTGCAACCAGTAATGAATCGTAATCGTGGAAACCCACATACGATGCCCATCCGGGATTCTGTTTCCAAAAAGCATGGATGAACCGGTCTTCGAACGACTGGAAATCCATCTGCTTCTGTTTGGTCGTTGCCCCACAGGCAGACAAAAGAATGGCGATACTGAATGAAAGGAGATATCTCATAGGTAGAATTTGAGCAAAGATACGGGAATGGCGATCGGTGGCAGGCAAGCGTTGTGCAGATAGTTGTAAACCACTATTCGCAACACATATCTCCTAAATTTGTAGCCGTGCGATACCTGACACCCCTTTTCTTCGCCCTTATCCCGTTCTTCGCTTTTGCGCAGGATGACGATTATTATGAAGAAGAAAAGAAACGCGCACCCGTTACGGTTGCCGACCTGAATGACCTGTACCGCTGGGGTCCGAAATTCGGGATCGAAGCATTCGGATCGGTTGGCTATTCTCACTTTTACGCACCTGCCACCATTTCCGGTGCCTTTTACAAGGCGGTGGGAGGCTTTGGTTACGATGCCGGCATCGGTGGCCGTATCCGTATCTACCACAAGTTGGCCATGGCATTTGGTTTTCAGTTCTCTGGCCGCGGTTACGACATCGGATTTCCTGCATATGCCGAAGTGGATACGGGAACTGCCCCGAACAGAGGAACCGCAACTATTGACGTAGATGTCGATGAGCAGGCCAACATCACCTACCTCGGTTTCTACATAAAGCCTGTGATTGAACTAAGCCGCAAGTTTCATCTGGCGGTGCTGTTCCATCCAAGCTGGCAACTGAATTACAGAGGAGAATCAACACAGACCATTACCGGAGGCCCCTCGTCCTTAGTCGGTTCTACCGGAACTTTGCAGAACGAATCTTCGGTTGAAATTGAGAAGAAGCAGTTTGAGTTGGGTATTGAATTCGCGTACAAATGGACCATTGCACCGCAATTCATCATGAAACCGCACATAGGGATCAACTTCGCCACAAGTGCCATTTTCCACACCGGAGCCGAAATACCACCGCCTTTCGGTGGCTGGGAACAGAATCCTTCGTTCATGACATTAAGGATCGGGGTGATTCTTGAAACGGGTCTTTGGATGGATGAGCCGAAAGCGGCTGCGGCATATTGACCACTGGCAGAGAACGGCAATCCTTATTCTCTTTTTAGCCAACTGAATACTGCAAGGGAGAATACGACTGACCTGAACACAAGAACAAAAAGGCCGCCACGCTTTCGCATGAACGGCCTTTCCTTCACCACATCATGTGTCGTTTATCCTTTTACAAACCTGCGTTGCGCCATTCCGCTTTCAGTCTGTACAACCAGCAGATACATTCCGTTAGATAGACCCGAAACATCAATCGTCTTCGTGTTCTGCACATAGGTTGCAAGCAACTGCCCGCTTACGGAATATACATTCAATGCTACCACCACTTCGCTGCAGGCCACATTCAGTTGCTGGGTTGCCGGAATCGGGAAGATGTTCAGCTCGGCAGCAATGCCCTCGGTGATTCCTGTAACGATCATGTTCACGCAATTGGAGGTTTCCGTGCAGCCGTTCATCGTTACTTCCACTGCATAATTTCCGCTGGAGGATGGTGAAAAGCTCTGCTGATCTTCGTTTGAGATGGGCGCGTTTCCGTTATCGCAATCAACCCACTGATACGTTGCGTTTGTTTGTTCGGCAGTGATCGTTCCACCGTTCACAGTAGTTGCCACATCAATGTCGTTTATTACCACATTCTGCGTTTGGGAAATGGAGTTCAGATTGCCATCATTCCATGTCCACGTAATTACCTGATTTGATGTGATCGGCAGCGTGGCATCATGCGTAGCAGAAAGCGTACCGTCACAGTTGTCTGTAGCGCTTGGCGCAGTAAGTGATGTAACCTCGCACACAGCTGTCAGTTCAGGTAGCGAAACAGCATCTGGCACGGGCGGTGTGTTGTCATTGATGACCACTTCCTGTGTTTGAGTGGCGCTGTTTCCATTTCCGTCATTATAGGTCCACGTGATAGTGGTGTTTGTTGAGATAGGCAAAGACGCGTTATGAGTTCCCTGAACCGTTCCTGCACAGTTATCCGTAGCGGTTGGGGCTGTAAGCGAAGTCACTTCACACTGAGCCGCTACATTTGTCAATAATGCCGTATTCGGAACAGGTGGGGTATTATCGTTCACAACCACATTCTGTATCTGTGTGATGCTGTTTCCATTGCCATCATCGTATGTCCAAATGATCGTAGTATTCGAGGTAATTGGCAAGGTGGCGTTGTGCGCAGCCGTTATGGTACCTGCACAATTGTCTGTAGCTGTAGGAGCTGTGAGCGTGCTAACTGAGCATTGTGCGTTAATGGTCGACAATGAAGCCACATTTGGAACAGGATCAATGACATCTCCAACCGTAACCGTAACGGTCTGGGCCATTTCAACTGCACATGCAGGATCTGGCGGAAGCTGACAGACAATGTTTCCGGCAATCCAATCCTCTGGGCTGCTCATATTCATCAAACTGCCGTTATTTCCAGCCACTATATCAGTGGCAACAAGACCGCTTCCATCCTCGAACGAATAGTACTGGGCCAATCCGGTTTCAGTTCCAATTGCGCAGGAATTCATCATGGCTGATATCTGCGGAAGTGTTCGGGCAACATTCCAGATGCGGGTCTCATCCAGTGCACCGAGCAAGGTCAAGAACCCGTATTCAGGGTGGGTAACAGATACCTGTGCTCTTCCAAACTCGAAGCTCGCATTCGGTGATTTTGCCAAATAAGAACCGAAACTCGTTGCCGAACTCGACTGCAAGACCCCGTTGTAATAAACCTTTGTTGTTGTACCATCATACGACAAAGCAAGGTGAAACCACGTGTTGGCAACTGGGCTCGGATACTCATAATAGGTAAGGCTGGCTGAAGGGTTGTTACGATTGTAAACCACATAGATCTTGTTGGAAGATCCCTGAACATATACCTCGATGTCGCTAATGGCAGTGGTTCCGGCACTGAAAATGGCTCGCGAACCACCATTGCCCGGTAAGCTGGTCTTTACCCAAGATTCGAACGTAAAACCTTGAGCATAGTTCAAGGCGGCATCAACAGGTACCGAAACATAGTCATTCACCCCATCCAACCCAACGGCCAACGACTGCGAACTACTGGCGGTAGCGCCTAACACGTTGAAGGTGGTCGTTGTGTTCAAGGTCCCGGTGTTGAACGATATTCCGCTACCCGTTCCCACCACAGGTCCGGCAATGACAGAGTCGTCTGCATCGTTCCGAAGGTAGTAGTTGACACCCACCACCGAAGAACCGGTATTGATGGTTGTAGACCCGCTCGAACAAAGCGATGATGCTGTTGCTGTAACGGATTCGTCACCAACTGCGGCCAAAATGGTTACGTTGGCTGTGGTTGACGATATGTTTCCGGAAATATCCGTAGCGGTAAGTGTTACCTGATTAACTCCAATATCCACACAGCCGAAGCTACTTTGACTAAGACTCAAACTGGGCGTCCCACAATCGGAAGTAGAGCCATTGTTTATGTTGGCAACCGTTATATTCACTTGGCCATTGGCATCCAATTGTGCCGTATAGTCTTGAGCGATGGCTGTAACGCTGGCGCTTTCGCAGCCGCTGGTATACGTTAGGTTATCAATGTAGATCTCCTTGCCCGAATTGGTCGGCATCGCGATAGCGATGTACTGAAAACTCCCTGTATATGCGGAAAAATCGAAGCTGAAGGGAGTAAGTAAGGTGGAGTTGACCGAAAAATTTGCCAATACCACGAATGACGATGGATTGTTTGGGTCGTCAACCACGCCTACTTGACAATTGGTGGCAGCGCCCCAGTTCGGATAATACCACGCTTCAAAATAGAGAACGCCCCTTGCGTTTATGGTCTTCGGAAGAACGGCCATCGGCTGCGGGGCATTCACGCTTCTCAATCGCATTTGATCAAAGATCACATAAGCGTTATTCTGGCGCGTCCAACATGCTGGAAGATCGTTGCCAGTGTAGCCATCAAAATTCTCCGATATACTTTGAACAGCTATGTTACATTGTGCATCGGCCTTGAACTGGACCGTGAAAAGCACGAACAGAAATAGGAATGTTTTTTTCATGTATGGATCTAAGTAAGTTCCACACAAACCTATCCTTCGCACAGGCGCTATTCAATTATCCTTCACGATCGGACAATCGGATTCACTAACGGACCACAGACTACTTTGATGTCAGCAAGGCCTCAAACTCCTCCTTGCGGTATTTGGAAAGTTTGGCAACGAGCCCGTTTCTCATCTCAATGTCGCCAGTGCTGCGGTTATACCGTTCGATAAGGGGAAGGTTCACGATCCACGATTTGTGGCTTCGAAAAAGCTGTGGCGTTTCGGCAAAGAGGGTTTCGAAGTGCTTCAGATTCTTGCTTACCAGCAATTCCTTATTGCTGACCGTGTGAATAACGCTGTATGACTCGGCTGCCTCAATGGCAACGATATCGGACAGCTCCACAATGGTCTGATAGCCTTTGTCGGATACCGAGATCCGGTTAAGCTCCTTGTTTTTCAATGTTTCGGCAAGTAATTGCTGATTGAAGCTGCTTCCCTGCCCCACCCGTCTCTGAACGCGATCAACCGCCTCTACAAGTCGTTCAATATCAATGGGTTTGAGCAGATAGTCAACCGCAGACACTTCGAAGGCGCGGATGGCATACTTGTCGTAAGCGGTAATGAATACCATCTCAAAATCGATCTTCTCAAAGAAGTTCACGATTTCGAAGCCAGAGTAATTGGGCATCTCTATATCAAGAAAGACCAACTGCGGTTTCAGGGCATGAATGCCGTGCACTGCTGCTTCAACGTTGGAATAACTACCTAATACTTTGACGCTCGGACAGAACCTTGCCAGAAGGTTGGCGAGAATGCTGCGGGCACTTTCCTCATCATCCACAATAAGGGCTCTGATCTCGTTGCTCATCGAAGCGAATGTAAACAGGAAAACTCCCGATAGTCCAGTGGTTTCATCAACGAACGGTTTTGTTTAGCAATAGCTTTCCTCGTTCAAAACTTTCGCTTCACAGGAATACGAAGCACAACCTTAGTACCGGCAGGTTCTCCGTCAACTGTAAGGTCTTCGTAATCGAAGCCGAGGGCGCCATCATGGTAGCATTGAAGTATCTCAAAACGTGTTCGGATGGCATTCACGGAAAAGGACTCGTGATCAGAGCGCTGCCGTTCTTTAATGAGTTTGGCCTTTTCCCGCCCTACACCATTGTCGGAAATGGTGCAGGTAAGCACTTCCCCTAATTCGAATTCGAGTCGTATCCATTTCGCCCCATTCCTGTGGAGCAATCCATGCACGAGCGCGTTCTCAATAAAAGGTTGAATGAGCATGGGCGGAATGAGCACGTACTCTACCCCATTTGTCCTTATCTCATAGCTGAAATCTTCTTTAAAGCGGAGTTTTTCCAAGGTTAAATACAGATCGATGAGCTTGACCTCTTCGCTGAAATCAATGAATTCCTTATCGGAGTAATTGAGGGTCCGCCTCACCAGGTTGGCGAACTTGGTGATATAGGTATAGGAGTTATCCACATCTCCTTTCAGAACGAGGCTTTGTATCGAATTAAGCGCATTGAAGATGAAGTGCGGGTTCATCTGCGATTGAATGGCCGTGAGCTTGCTGGCATTCAGCTCGTTCTGTTGTGTAGCTTCAAGCTGCTGCCGTTTCAGCCGCCTTCTGAACCAAATGAAAAGAACAACAACGCCAAAAACAGAGATCAGAAGGAAGAACCACCATGCCCGGTAGAAAGGTGTGGCAATGGTGAACCGATAACTCACCTCTTCGCTCTCAGCCCCTCTGAAGACGGTCTTCGCCCTGAACGTGTACGTACCTGGCGAGAGCGACCTGTACTCGATCCGATTGTTGGAATAGGTTGCCACATTCCATCCTGTTTCGGCACCTTCCAAGCGGTATAGGTATTTGACCTCGTTTCTATAACGCAGCGTTTTTGAGCTTAACTCGAATGTGAATTTCTGCTGATCGTACTTGAAATCATGCTTATCAGCAATGACAGAAACACTATCATTGACCACGATCGCAGACAGCATGATGGAAGGGCGGTAAGACACTGGCGATCCATCATTCAACATCACTTTCTGCACTCCGGATGAATGAACCACCCAAAGCTCATCTCCATCGATCTCAAGGTCGATCACTTTCAGCGAATTCAAACCATCTGATTGATTGATCGTGCGCAGAACGGTGCCATTTTCATCAAGTAATTGTATTCCGCCAATGGTGATCACTACCAACTGGTCTTTATAGATGTGCAACTGGGTGATCTGATCCGATATCAATCCACTCTCGGTATTCCATTCTCCTATCAAAGTATCGTTTCTGAACACCAATAGTCCGTGGTCAGAAGTTGCGGCAAAGAGCTTGTCGCCCATCAATTGAAAGTCGCGCACTATCACTCCTTTACCGAGTAACTCGATACTTCTCACATTCCCTTCGCGGTCACGCACCATCATGCCCTTTGATGTACCGGAATAGATGGACCGTGTGAACGGATCATAACCGATACAATAGTGTCGCAGTTCAAGGCCGGATATCCTATCTGCGCTCTTGTCCTCCATATTCAGACGATAGGCTCCGCCATTGGATGCGATCAGGAATTCATTGGCAGAAATGCGCTCAACATCTTTGATCGACCCAACCTGCAACGCTGTTTCGGCCCCAGAAACCAGATCAAGCAGCACTCCGTTCGTCTCGCCTATCAGCAATTTATCCGTATCGAGAAAAAACAGAGCTTCCAGACTCTTCACCTGGGAGCTCCTTATCAATTGAACCGTGCCTGCCTCGGTACGTTCTAACAATCGGCCTGACCGTGTGCCAAAGAACAGCTTTCTGTTGCCAGAACCGGCAATGGAAATGATATCATCAGACTCAATAAGAGTGAGATCCTGCGTTGTTTCCTGTGGGATTACGATGATGCCTTTTCCGAAGGTTCCGAGCAAAATGTTGCCTTCTGCATCTTCGGTAACGGTTGAAATGAATGTGCGCGGAAAAATGAAGGCTCCTTCGGACTTTGGCCAATCGTTCCCATCGATCCGTATGATCCCCAACGAACTACTGGCAAACCATAAAGCGTTATCCGCAACGTGTAATTTGAACAATTGCTCTTTGCCCAAAATGGCCGATGGATTCAGAACCAGCTTAGCTCGTCCGTGGTCTATGCGGAACAACTCGCATGAACCCGTGTAGTATGGATAGATACTGTCTTTGAAAGTGATGACCGAAGAGGCCTCGTTGGGCCGTGTTTCCATTCCAAAGTCCTGCTTTTTAAGTCCACCTTCTTTCCAGCGGAAAAAAGATTGATCGGATGGTGAGTGAACAATAAGACTTCCATCTGGCATGACCTGTAACGGACCGAAAAAAACAGATTCTGATAGGAACTGAAGTTTTCCGGCCTGCGTGACCATAAGTAGCCGCATACAACTGATAACCAACCGATCATGGTCATCAACAGCAAGTGAAATATCAGCTGCAACCAAACTATCGGGCAAGTTCACAAACAACTCACATGAACCTTCGCGAAGTTTAAAAACCTGTCCACTTAGATTGTTATAGAAGATGTTTCCTGCACGGTCCTCCACCAGATTGAACACAGACTGCATGAGCATATCGGTACAATTGATCCTTTGGAATCGATAGCCATCAAATTCAACAAGTCCGTTGTTTGTCGCTATCAGGTAATTCCCGTTGGAAGCATGCAGAATACCGTAGATATCCATTCCATCCAACGCTCCCTCACCCAGCACATAATGTGATGGTTGCTGTGCCATGATACACAGCGGAAACAACAGAACGACTGCAAGTAACTTCACGCAGTAAAGAAAGCACACAACCAAGCTCGATTTCAAAGAATCTCGCGACTGTTTGCTAGCTTTGAAGAAACGACCACCATGGAAAAACGTACGAAAGAAAACCCTTGGAATCTGAAAACACCACCCGGAACATCAGAATACCAGATGTGGATGGAAGAAAAGGACGGAAAGGAGATCATTGTTTGTAAAGTGGGTTCTACCATTCTTCATTATGACGCACGTGCCATTAGCGACCTCCATGAAATGCTGAAGGAGCATGGCGATTGGATGGAAATGGGTAGCAAGGACGAAAAGCCAGCCACTAAACCAGGAACAGTAGAACACTGGGCCCGATCTGCAGACAATCCGATCGGTGGTTGGTATGGATTGAAGAAGAATTTCAGGGGCCGTTTCGGGATGTACATGCCACCGCTCATGGAAGAATTGGGTTTGTGCGAAATTGAGCACAATCCGCGTAACAACCGGATGCGTGCAATCTAGTCCAGCACTCGTCTGATCAATCTCAACTTGTGGCTGTACCTACCGGTATCCACGTTGAAAATGCCCTGATGGTCGAGTTTATCAACCCGCACCTTACCTGATGCGTGAATGATGGC
>JBFHEW010000072.1:0-8736 GCA_041583955.1 Bacteroidia bacterium
ACTCAGTTTCTTCTGGCTTTCTGGATTGACGCAATCACTTCTGGCCAACTATCAGCCGAATGAAAGATCGAAGGAATTCTTCAACGCCTTCTTGGTGCTTTCGGGTCTTTCTGTGCTCGTTTTCATCGCATTCCGATTGCTTATTACGCCATACTCGTTCATGGCCAACAACCCTGAAGTGTTGGCTTATTACGCCACATTCTCATTCTATCTTCTCTTTATCGGCCCCAGCTTTTTGGCCGAATACATGCTTTTGCTGAAAGAGAAATCGAAAGGTTTGGCGCTTTATGGCGTGGTGGCATTTGGAATTCAATTGGCGGCTGTTGCCATTCCGATTGCCTTGGGCTACGGATTGGAAGAGGCCGTTCTCGGTCTGGTTCTCAGTTCCATTGTCCGTTTTATCATCACCATTGGCTTGTTGTTCAAATACGCTGAATTCAAGTTCGATCAAGGCTTCATTCAACAGTTTCTGATCACGGCAGGACCATTGATGGCCGCCACATTACTCTCTGGCTCAGCGGAATACTTGGACGGTTTCATCGTATCCAAATACTTTGATGAAGGAACCTTTGCCATCTATCGTTATGGCGCAAAGGAATTCCCGTTGGTACTTCTTTTGGCCAATGCGTTCAGCAACGGAATGGTGCCTAAAGTGGCGCAGTTAGGCGTAGCAGAAGCAGTGAAGACCATCAAGCAGGAAAGCTTGAAGCTGATGCATCTTTTCTTTCCCGTTTCCATCGGATTCATGTTGGTAAGCGAATGGATCTACCCACGGGTATTCAATTCCGATTTTGTGGAAAGTGCAGCAGTGTTCAATGTGTATCTGTTGTTGGTGGTAAGCCGATTGGTTTTTCCGCAAACATTGCTCATCGGGTTGAAGAGAACGAAAACCATCATGGCAGTGGCCGGATTGGAACTGGTCGTCAACTTCGGGCTGAGTATTCTGTTCGTTCAGCAGTTCGGGTTGGTAGGTATTGCTTTTGCCACCGTGATCGCCAGCATACTCGATAAATTGGTTCTGATGATCTGGTTGAAATCATCGGAAGGCATTTCTCCGACCGACTACTGGCCTTGGAAATGGCATTTGGCGTATTCCGTGGTGATAGGGTTGGCCTATTGGTTGAGTTAATTACACCAAATCAAACAGATTCTTCACGCCAACGTTACGTGCAGCTGTGAACCCTTCTGCCAACGGGGCACCGATCGGACGGCCATAGTTCATTGCTCTTCCGCGAAGGAAATCGAGGAATTCCTTGCCCGATATGGGCGTGTCCGGCTCGTCACTGTCGGGGTTATAGAACTGCGAACTGTACGCCAGAATAGCCTCGATCTTCTTGTCGAAGTATGGCGTTATGTCCACCGTCAGGTCTGGATGGATGTACTCGTCCTGGATGTAGTGGTAAACCGCCTTCGGTCGCCACGCCTCCTGTCCGGTATCGATCTTAATGAGGCCAGAAAGAAAACAGGCATCCGCCACCAATTTGGCACCTTTACCGTGGTCGGGATGGCGGTCGTGAATCGAATTCGCCAGTACGATCTCTGGACGGTACTTGCGGATCATTCTGATGATCGGAAGTTGGTGTTCCCTGTCGTTTTGGAAGAAACCATCGGCAAAACCAAGATTCTCGCGGGCAGAAATGCCCAGGATCTCCTTGGCTTTGGCAGCTTCCTTCAGCCGTAGTTCTCCACTACCTCTGGTTCCGAGTTCACCTTGGGTCAGGTCAATGATCCCACAGGAGTAGCCTTGTTCCAAGTGCTTTAAAATGGTTCCTGCACAGGAAATCTCTACATCATCTGGGTGGGCTCCGAAAGCTATAATATCAAGTTTCACGGTTGCGAATTTACAATATCGGGAGTGGTAAAAAGAAAAGGTGCAGAACACTGACGTTCCGCACCTTTCAATGAAGTTGATGGATTCACTTACCCAACCAAGAGGTCACTTCCTTGTCCAAAGGGCTTGTGCCCGGGGCCAAGGATTTCACGTAGTTCCCATTCTCATCGATCAGGAACTTCTGGAAATTCCATTTCACGGCAGCGTTCTCAACTCCGTTCTGTTCTTTTTCGGTCAGCCACGTATACAATGGGTGCTGGTCTTTCCCTTTTACACTGATCTTCTCCATCATGGTGAAGGTCACACCGTAATTCTTCTGGCAGAAACCGGCAATCTCGTCATTGCTTCCGGGCTCCTGACCCATGAAGTTGTTGGCAGGAAACCCGATGATCTCAAAGTTTTCTCCTCCCATATCGGAATAGAGTTTCTGCAATTGCTCGTATTGAGGCGTGTAGCCGCATTTACTGGCGGTGTTCACTATCAGCACTTTTTTTCCTTTAAGTGAAGAGAAGTCGAAATCCTCTCCCTCTATGGTCTTGGCTGTAAAATCGTAAAGCGTTTTTGTCTGCGACATGGCGGCTGTGGTGGTAATTGAAAACAGGATGATTAGTAGTTTTTTCATGATGATCGGTTTATGGGGCATTAACACCTGATGAACATCAATGTTCAGCAATGCGGAAATTAGGCATTTCATGTTGTGTAAATTCGCCCCGTGCTACAGCAGGTAAAAACCTTGTTCATTAAAGAGTTCACGCTTGAATGGCGGAACCGTTACGCGCTCAATGGCATGCTGCTGTATGTGGTCAGCACCGTTTTCGTGTGTTATCTGAGTTTCAGGAATGTGGTTTCTGTTCCGGTTTGGAATGCCCTGTTCTGGATCATCATGCTTTTTGCGTCCATCAATGCAGTGGGTCGGTCGTTCATTCAAGAGCGGAAAGGGCGGTTGCTTTACTACTACAGTCTTGCATCGCCACAGGCATTTCTGCTTGCCAAAATGGCGTACAACGCCCTGCTCATGTTGGTCATCACGTTCTTGGCCTATGCCATTTACGCATGGTGGATAGGTGATCTGGTGCAGGATCATCTCATGTTTGCAGTTGCTCTCGTACTCGGAAGTACAGGTTTTGCACTCATCCTTACGCTCATGTCGGCCATCGCATCCAAAACAGAGAACAATATGAGCCTGATGGCCATTCTCAGTTTTCCGGTACAGCTGCCATTTCTCATTACCCTCATAAAATTGTCTAAAAACGCGGTCGATGGTCTTGATCCAAGTGTCAGCTACGGGCTAATTAGCGTTTTAGCGCTCATCATTGTGATCGTTCTTACCCTTAGCTACATTCTATTTCCCTACCTTTGGCGCGATTAAGAATGAGGGGTAAATCGTACCTAAATTACCCACACATCGATGCATAAGATCGGAGAAACATCAGCACAGATTCTGGGATTGGCCTGGTGGAAATGGGTTGCTATCATCCTTGTTTTCTTCTCCCTTACGGCCGGAATGCTGCTGGATGTTCCGAAATTGCCCATCCTGCACGAAACCATCCGGAATCTGTACTATCACGTAACCCAATGGTTCGGCATGATGATCATTCTCACTGCTTCGTTGGTGTACAGCATCATTCATCTCGCCAAAGGCGATAGACGCTCAGATATCATTGCTTCTGAAGCCATAAACGTGGCTCTTTTCATGGGAACGCTTGGGTTGCTGACAGGTATGCTTTGGGCAAAGAACACGTGGGGAACCTACTGGACCGGAGATGCCAAACTGAATGGTGTGGCCATGGGAATGTTGGTCTATCTGGCATACACCGTGCTTCGTGGCAGCATGGACGAGGAGCAGAAGCGCGGACGTGTTTCGGCCGTTTACAACATCTTCGCCTACGTCATGTTCATGGTATTCATCATGGTGCTACCACGAATGACGGATAGCCTGCATCCTGGGAATGGCGGTAATCCCGGTTTCGGTGGTTACGACCTCAACAATAACATGAAACTGGTTTTCTATCCGGCCATTATCGGTTGGACGCTTCTGGGCGTTTGGTTGATCAATATCCGCGTTCGGATGAGATCGATCGAGGAAAAGAGAAAAATGAATTTCAAACAATGAAGAACGTGAACAGAATACTCGTTTGGTTAATGGCGTTTCTGCCATATTCTGCATTTGCCAGCGATGTTGAAATGGCCGACCTCCTGCATCAGAACGGAAAGATCTATGTGGTGGTAGGCGTCATTGCGATCATTTTCGTTGGATTGATAGTCTACCTCATAGCATTGGACAGGAGGTTGACCAAAATTGAAAAAGAGGAGAAATGAAGAAGACACACATATTGGCCATCATTGTAATTGCGATTGCGATAGGAGCCATCATGACCACGGTTTCCGATAGCAGTACCTACTCGAACTTCAGCGAAGCGATGGAAAACCCTGGAAAGGAATACCACGTGGTAGGTCAATTGAACAAGGAGGCCGAGATGGTATACGATCCTGAAGTGAATGCAAACCTGTTCGCATTCAGGATGATAGATAACAATGGCGAAGAGCAGATGGTGCATTTTGCAGGTTCCAAGCCGCAGGATTTCGAGCGGTCGGAGCAGATAGTTCTTGTGGGAAAGTACGAGAACGACACTTTTCAGGCATCGAAGATCCTTATGAAGTGCCCTTCTAAATACAACGATGGGCAGCCTGGCGAAATGCAGGAATTCACCGCAGAAAGCGCCACTTCCTAATGGAAATAAACTACATCGGAGAACATCTTTGGGCCGGTCAATTCGGTCAATTGTGTACGGTTCTGGCATTCGTATCTGCCATGGTGGCCGCCATCAGCTATGCTTTTGCAGCCAAGAATGATGCAGCCTTCAGCGATTGGAAACTGCTTTCGCGCAGTGCTTTCAGCCTGCACATCGTGTCGGTTTTCGGTATCATCATTACACTGCTTTACATGCTTTACAACGGCATGTTCGAGTATCACTACGTGTGGCAGCACTCCAATTCGGAGATGCCAATGCGCTACATCCTTTCCAGCTTCTGGGAAGGGCAGGAGGGCAGTTTCCTGTTGTGGTTGTTCTGGCATGCAGTGCTGGGCGCCATCCTGCTGCTTACCGCCAAGAAATGGGAGGCACCCGTCATGGCCGTATTCGCATTGGTTCAGATGTTCCTCGTTTCGATGGTATTGGGCATCAATATCAACGACATCATCCGTATCGGTAGTTCGCCTTTCCTATTGTTGCGAGACCATCCTGAATTCACCGGTCTGCCGTTTCTACAGAACGCAACATACCTGGACCGATTGGATGGCCGCGGCCTCAATCCGCTGTTGCAGAACTATTGGATGACCATCCATCCACCAACGCTTTTTCTCGGTTTTGCATCTACGCTGGTGCCCTTTGCCTTTGCAATTGCCGGACTTTGGCAACGCAAGTACACCGAGTGGATGAAGCCGGCTTTGCCTTGGACCTTTTTCGGAGTAATGATACTCGGAACAGGGATCCTGATGGGCGGTGCCTGGGCCTATGAAGCGTTGAGTTTCGGTGGTTTCTGGGCATGGGATCCGGTTGAAAATTCTAGTCTGGTGCCTTGGATAACACTTGTGGGGGCGGCTCACGTGATGATCATTCAGAAGAACCGCGGCCAATCGCTCATCATGACGTTTGTGCTCACGGTCTCCACGTTCATTCTTATTCTCTATTCAACCTTCCTCACACGAAGTGGCATTCTTGGCGATACATCCGTGCACGCTTTCACCGATCTGGGAATGTCCGGTCAGTTGCTGGTCTATCTCTTGGCGTTCCTTTGTCTTGCCATCATCCTGCTCATTGTGCGATGGAAGGAGATTCCGAAATCGAAGGATGAAGACAGCCTTTACTCGCGTGAGTTCTGGATGTTCATAGGAGCGTTGGTTTTGGTCATCTCCTCGTTCCAGATCATGTTCACCACTTCCATTCCGGTGTGGAATAAACTCTTCGGCACCAACTTGGCGCCACCGCTTGATCCCATTGCGCATTACAACAGCTTTCAGTTGCCATTGGCTATCATTCTGGCCATCCTCATTGCGGTGACCCAGTATTTCAAATACAAGAAGACCGATCCGCAGCAGATATCCAAAGGCCTCACCGTTCCTTTCATTGTATCGTTGATCGGCACAGCAGCCATCGGTTACCTCATGCACTACAGCAATGTGATGTACATACTGATGCTGTTCACTACGCTTTTCCTCATTGCGGCCAACTTCAATTATTGGCTGAGCGTGCTCAAAGGCAAAGTGAAAGTGGCGGGCGCATCCGTGGCGCACATCGGTTTTGGGATGATCCTGCTCGGGGCTTTCCTCAGTACTTCAAAAACGCAGGTCATTTCCATGAACACCTCCGGAACGGATGTGGAAAGTCTGGGTTCCGAGGGCGATTTCAGCAACCGCGACAACATCCTGATGATGAAGGGAGATACCCTGCGCATGGCCGAGTATTTCGTGACGTACGTGGGTAAGAAGAAGGAGGGCGTGAATGTGTTCTATCAGGTGGATTATCTCACCAGAACAGAAGGCAGATACACCCTTGAGTTTTCGTTGTATCCGCGTGTGCAGACCAACCCGCGCATGGGCAACATTGCCGAGCCGGATACCAAGCATTTCCTGCACGAGGATATTTACAGCTTTGTGACCTACGCGGAGGTGGAGACCGAGGACACCAAGGAGAAGCCGGAGGAATACAAGAACACCAGCACCAAGCAGGTTGCTCCTGGCGACACGCTTTTCGCAGGTACGGCCATTGTCATTTTCAACGGATTCGATAGGAACGTGAACGCAGAGGAATTCGGAATTCAGGAAGGCGACATTGCCGTTGCTGCCAGTCTCACCGCCATCGATATTTCGGGCAAGACTTATGATGTGCGCCCCATATATGTGATCCGCGACCGAATGGCACTGCCTGTTCCAGGAGAATTGGAGGAGCTCGGACTACGGTTTGTGGTGAATAAGGTCATTCCGGAGCAGGGACAGGCCGAAATTGCCGTCTATGAAAAACCAGACAACTACCGTGAGTTCATCGTGATGAAAGCCATGATCTTCCCATGGATCAACATTCTTTGGGCAGGTTGCGTGGTGATGATCATCGGTACGGTGATGGCCATCAGAAGAAGGTTGAAGTCTTAGAACACAGATCAGTTTCATCCATTGAATCTGTGTTCCGTTCTAACCCCGCGTTCCATTAACTTCGATCAGTGGAAATTCAAAAACGCATCGGTTTTATCCTTGGGCCATTGGCCTTTCTGTTGATTTGGTTGTTCGATGCCGGTCCGACAGAGTTGGCATCGAAGGTCTTGGCCGTTGCAGCTTGGATGCTTATCTGGTGGATAACCGAAGCACTGCCCATTTTCATTACGGCCATGCTCCCGATGGTGTTCTTTCCTGCATTGGGTATCATGAGTCTCAAAGCCACATTTGAGCCCTACGGAAGCCCCATCATCTTTCTTTTCCTAGGTGGATTCATCATTGCCTTGGCCATGGAAGAGCGCAAACTGCACGAGCGCATCGCGTTCGGATTGGTGCGTATTACCGGCACCAACCTCAAAGGAGTGGTGTTCGGTTTCATGCTTGCCACGGCCTTGGTTGCCATGTGGATCAGCAACACCGCCACAGCCGTCATGATGCTTCCTATTGCGGTCTCGGTCATTGCTTTGGTAAAGGAGCAGGCAGATGAGTTCACAACCAAGCGATTCAGCCTGTTGTTGATGCTAGGTATTGCCTATGCAGCCAACATTGGCGGCACCATCACGTTGATCGGAACTCCGCCCAACCTTGTCTTTGCAGGGTTCTATTTTGATACGTTCCAGAAGGAGTTTGCCTTCAGTAGATGGCTCATGATCGGGGTGCCGGTGGGAACAACGCTCCTGTATGGTACTTATCTGTTGCTGACCCGGGTTCTTTATCCGATGAAGACAAGATACATAGAGGGCGTGCAAGAACTTTTCGATCGTAAGTGGGCGTCATTGGGCCGCATGCAACTGCCCGAAAAACTCGTGCTGGTGGTGTTCAGTCTCACCGTTTTTTGCTGGGTGTTCTCAGTGCAACTCAATCAGCTTTTCGGTTCAAGTGTGCTGAACAACACCAACATTGCCATAGGTGGTGGGCTACTCATGTTCCTTGTGCCGGTCTCGTGGAAAAGAGGCGAATTCATTCTGCACTGGGAAAGCACCGCAAGGCTCCCGTGGGGCATTCTCATCCTCTTTGGAGGAGGGCTTTCGTTGGCCAGCGGACTGGAGGCTGCCGGCATGATCGATCTGCTCGGAAATTGGGTGGCCGATTCGTTTGATGGTTCGGTGGTCGTGCTCTGTCTGGTGTTAACGGCCGTTTCGTTGTTCGCAACCGAGGTGATGAGCAATGTCGCGCTGGTAACGGTGCTGCTTCCTGTGGTGTTCGGTATTGCCGAAAAAGGCGGCATCGATGCGACCTACCTCACCATTCCGGTGACGCTTGCCGCCAGTTGTGCTTTCATGATGCCCGTTTCCACACCACCGAATGCGGTGGTTTACTCCAGCGGTCATGTGAAAGTGGGCGAAATGATGCGGGCCGGAATTTGGATCAATCTGCTTGCCATTGCCATCATTGTTGGCTTCATGCAGCTTATTTCTGTTTGATCGTTAGCTTCGCACTATGCCTTTCGAACCCAAAAACGTAGTCCTTATAGGAGCCGGTCATGTGGCCTTTCATTTGGGAAACGCCTTGAAGCGATCGGGCAACAAACTGGTATTGCTCATTAATCGCAACGCGAAAAAGGGCGAGCGACTGGCATTTGAGCTCGGCTGTCGGTTCACAACCGATTTCAAGGCCATTCCTGACGAAGCCGATGTGGTGATCATTGCCGTGAAGGATGACGCCATCAGCGAAGTTGCCAGCAAGATCTTCTGCC
>JBFHEW010000073.1:0-8722 GCA_041583955.1 Bacteroidia bacterium
CACACCTCCTTCCGTTTGCATACTCATGAAACCGATGCGCCAGTTCTGGTTCACTTTTCCACTGAGTCGGAAACCGCCAAGTATAGGAACCGGTTGCCCGTTCTGAAGTCCTATTCTCCTACTGAAAAACGGACGTATCTGACTGAATCCAAAGCGGGAGAAGAGGTCATTGTTCTCAATGAAGAACTGCCGCTGTTCAGGAAAGAACAGGCTGAACCGAGACAGATTGGTGATCTGACGGTCCACCTCGACCTGCGAGAAGTCTGGTCTGATGGTAAGATCGAGGTTGAGTGATGAAGTAATGGCCACTTTCGCATCCATCCCAAGGTTCCACGGTACCTTGGTCCTGTTCTCGGTCTGATAATCGCGGTTCACACCCACGATTCCGTACGGGATGAGGGAAACATTGCCACCTGCCTTCTTCGGTGCCGCATCCCAAATGAGCTTACCCGTATAGGCCAAATTGGCAACGTTCTGTCCGCGCTGCACCCAACTCCACGTGCTGCTTTCATTCCGTTTCAGGTCGTTCCGGGCAAAGTTGATACCCCATTCATCGATATTGCTCTTGTAACGGATGGATTTGAATGGGATCTTCATTTCTACGATCCACTTTCCTTCTTCTATCGTTACCTCACTGAACCAGCGGTTGTCCCAAGCGGTGGTAACTCCGAACCCACCTCCGTTCTCAATGGTGCCTTCGCGCTGAACACCCAACGGATTTACCGAGAAATTGAAACCATTGGCACCATCATCGAATGGATCGATGAAAATGGCAAACGCATCGCTTACAGGGAAGGAGAAATCACGTTTCAGCGATTCGATAATATATGGTCCTTCAACGGGGTCGTAGCAAATGGCACCTACGTAAAGGTTCTTCTCGTCATACGTTAGCATGACCTCTGTAAAGCTTAACGCCAACGAACTATCGAATGGAAAGGTCTGTTGGAAGTCCTTGGCCACATCGGCCGCCTGCCAATCTGCTTCGTCCAGTTTCCCGTCAAGCGTTATCCTGCCTTCGGCCTTTTTGATGCGCATCATACGCACATCTTGCCCGAAAAGGACGGTTGGAAAAAGTAAAAGAAGGAAAACGGTGAGCCGTTTCATTAACGATCAGCCACGCAGTTGTGCACCAACCTCTTTCTCAAATCGTTGTTGCAACCTACCCATGGTCTTATCGATGGTCTTGTCGTTCAGGGTGCTGTTGGCATCCTGAAGAATGAAGCTCAGTGCATACGACCGTTTTCCCTCTGGAATTCCCTTGCCTTCGTATACATCAAACAGATCGACCTGTTTCAGCAGGTTGCGTTCGGTCTGATAGGCCAGTTCTTCCAGCTTGCTGTACTTCACGGTTCTGTCCACTAGCAAAGCCAGGTCCCTCCTGACCGATGGATATTTCGGAAGTTCGGTCACTTCAAACGCATTGAGTGCCGAAAGTCGAAGAACGGTGTCCCACTGAAAATCGGCATAGAACACTTCCTGTTCGATGTCGAACGCTTCGAGCAGATCGCTGTTCACACTTCCGAAGTTGGCAAGCAGTTCTCCTTCTGCAGAACGGTACTCCATGCCGTAGGCAAAGGCATCTGTGCCGGACACATCATGCAACTTCACTTCTATGCCGAGTCGCTGCAAGATGGATCTTACTGCGCCATGCACATGATGGAACGTAGCGTTGCCAACTGTGGCATTCCAACGCTCCTTCTGCCATCTGCCAGTAATGAACAAGGCTAACGATCGGTACTCGCTGTATGGCCAGTTACCCTTTTCGTTTTTCTCGTAGAGATTCCCGAACTCGTAGAATTTGCAGTTAGGGTTCTGGTGACGGATGTTGCGAGAAACGCTTTCCAAACCACCGAAAAGCAAAGACTGTCGCATGGCGTTGAGGTCGGTGCTGAGTGGGTTGAGAATGTCGACCTTCTGTGCCGCTTGCTTGGGAAAATGCTTATCCATGTAGCCGGCCTTGGTAAGCGAGTTGTTCATGATCTCGTTGAAGCCTTGGGCCGTTAACGCATCAGAAACCAAGTTGCGTAGTTGCTCCGGGCTTTTCTTATCGCTCGCTATCAGCGGAACGCGCAATTGTCCGCTTCCCACTATTCTATCGTAACCATACACACGGAGGATCTCTTCAATGACGTCTGCTTCTCTGGTCACATCATTCTTGAACGATGGAACCGACAACTTAAGCCCATCCTCACTCTTCTTCTCCACATGAATACCCAGATCATCCAGGATGGAAAGCACGGTTTCTTTCGGGATTTCCTGACCGATGAGCCTGTTGATGTTCGCAAACTTGACCGCTACCTTCTGATGAGCGATAGGATTCGGATAGATATCCGTAATGACAGATAGTTTCCCGCCAGCCACTTCTTGAATGAGCAACGCGGCACGCTTGGCGGCATAAACCACGGTTTCCGGATCGATGCCACGCTCAAATCGGAACGAAGCATCTGTGCTTAGTCCATGACGCTTGGCTGTCTTGCGGATGGAAACAGGATTGAAATAGGCGCTTTCCAAGAACACATTCGTTGTGCCCTCTGTAACTCCTGAATTCAAACCACCGAACACCCCTGCTATACACATGCCATCAGTAGCATTGCAGATCATCAGGTCATTTACATCGAGATTCCGCTCCACTTCATCCAGCGTGGTGAATTTCTCCCCAGCATTGGCAGAGCGAACCACCACCTTATTGTCCTTGATCCTGTCGGCATCAAAAGCGTGCAGGGGTTGTCCCAATTCATGCAGGACGAAATTGGTCACATCGACCACGTTATTGATTGGACGGGCACCGATCGCTTTGAGTCTGTTCTGCAGCCAAGTAGGCGATGGTTTCACTTCAACTCCTTGAATGTAAAGACCGACATACCGTGGGGCTGCTTCCGTATCCTGCACATCAATGGTTATTGGGTTTTCCTTCAGCTCGGCCGAATATCCCATTACGTCAGGCCATTCGAGCTTCAGATTCCGGTATCCGCCTTTGATCTCACGGACCACGGCCCGCAGGTCGCGTGCTACTCCAATATGGCTCATAGCATCAGCACGGTTTGGCGTCAGCCCTATCTCCAGAATAGAATCGTTCTCAATTTCAAAGTATTCGGATGCAGGTGTTCCTACTTTCACATCAGGAGGCAGTACCATGATGCCATCATGACTCTCTCCTAGACCGATCTCATCTTCAGCGCAGATCATTCCTTCCGAAACCTGACCACGGATCTTTGATCTCTTGATCTCGAACGGTTCACCATCAGACGGATACAGCCACGTACCAACGGTTGCAACCACCACTTTCTGACCAGCTTCCACATTGGGCGCTCCGCACACGATGTCTAGCGGCTCGCCAGTTCCGATGTTCACCTTTGTGCAGTTCAATCTGTCTGCATCAGGATGTTTCTCCTTGCTCAGCACTTCGCCAATGACCAATCCATGCAAGCCACCTTTAACCGAAGAGAACGGTACCACTTTCTCCACTTCCAAACCGCTACCTGTCAGCAATTCTGCAGCCTCGTTCACATCAAGGTCAATGGATAAATATTGGCGTAGCCAATTGTAAGAAATGTTCATGCGCTTGCGTTTGAGCCGCGAATTTAACGTTTGTGCACCTGAAAGAAAGCCTTTTGCACGCGGATAAATCCTACAGTTCAGCACGGAACAGATTACATTTGCGGGTATGGCCGAGATAGGAACCGATATTCAGAAAGCCGCGCGTCTGCTAAGGCAGGGCAAATTGGTAGCGATACCTACCGAAACCGTGTATGGTTTGGCAGGCAATGCGTTCAACGAACAGGCGGTTCTGAGCATTTTCGAGACCAAGAACCGTCCGCAGTTCGACCCACTTATCGTGCATAGTTCGGGCGTTGAGTGGATCAAGGAGCACGTGGCCGAAATCCCATCGTTGGCAAAGACGTTGATGGATGAATTCTGGCCAGGGCCTATGACCTTGGTGCTGCCGAAAAAACCAATTGTTCCGGATGTGGTCACATCAGGTCTTGACAGTGTGGCTGTACGCGTTCCATCGCACCCGATGACGCAAGACCTGCTCCGATTGCTCGATTTCCCATTGGCTGCACCGAGCGCCAATCCATTCGGTTATGTGAGCCCGACCACTGCTCAGCACGTAGCAGACCAACTTGGCGACAAGATCGATTACATCCTGGATGGCGGACCCACTTCCGTTGGCCTGGAGAGTACGATCATCGGTTTTGAGGATGGAAACCCGGTGGTTTACCGCTTGGGCGGGTTGAGCTTGGACGTGATAGAGGACTTGATCGGGGATGTTCGGCTGGAGATCAACCAATCGTCCGACCCGAAAGCTCCGGGTATGCTGAAGAGCCACTATGCCCCCGGAAAACCGCTTTACCTGGGAGACCCCGATGCGCTGATTGCGGAGCTTGCAGGAAAACGAATCGGGTTTCTCGGTTTCAAAACGCCTGTGGAATCCATTTCTTCCGATAGACAACTGATATTATCGCCAAAGGGCGATCTGCACGAAGCGGCTGTGAACCTGTTCGCTTATATGAGGCTATTTGAAAAGTTTCCGGTAGATGTGATCGTTGCTGAGAAACTGCCCGAAACCGGCATCGGCAGAGCCATTAACGATAGGCTACGCAGAGCTTGCGTGAATCCTTAGCACCAAGATCGATCGGGTCATGACACCCGTGCCCAATTCGGCCTGTCCTTCATCTCCTTGATCAGATGATGTTTGGTGAGTGCGTTTTCGCGTTTCTCCAACTTCGGGTCATCACTGAGGAGGTCTATGGCCGCGTTGCGTGCCGCCTGCAGGATCTGCCCATCCTTGCTCAGGTTTGAAATCCTGAAAATGGGCTGACCGCTTTGCTGTGTTCCTTGAATATCGCCCGGGCCACGGAGTTTCATGTCCACTTCGGCAATCTCAAAACCATCGTTGGTACGGACCATCGTTTCCATGCGCGTACGGGCCTCTTGGCCTAGTGCATAACCCGTCATGAGTATGCAATAGCTCTGTTCGGCACCTCGCCCTACTCTTCCGCGTAATTGATGTAACTGCGACAGCCCGAAACGTTCTGCGCTTTCTATTACCATCACCGATGCATTAGGCACATCAACCCCCACTTCAATGACGGTGGTAGAGACCATGATCTGGGTCTTACCTTCTTTGAAACGCTGCATTTCATAATCCTTGTCCTGCGGTTTCATTTTCCCGTTGAGAACACTCACCTGATACTGTGGTTGAGGAAATTCGCGGACAATGGACTCGTAACCGTCCGTAAGATCCTTGTAGTCCATGGTTTCGCTCTCATCAATAAGCGGATACACCACATACACCTGACGGCCATTGGCTATCTCTTGCCGCATGAAGTCGAATATCTTCTGGCGAGCAGAGTCGAATCGATGAAGTGTCTTTATCGGCTTTCTACCCGGAGGAAGCTCATCAATGACCGAAGTGTCGAGGTCGCCATAAACGGTCATGGCCAAGGTACGTGGTATCGGTGTGGCGGTCATGATAAGCATGTGGGGTACTTCGCCATCATTACCCTTGAGCCAAAGTTTGGCACGCTGCTCAACGCCAAAGCGGTGCTGTTCATCCACAATCACCAACCCGAGTTTGTGAAACTGAACCACTTCTTCGATCAAGGCATGTGTGCCAATGAGTATATGGATCTCGCCCGTTCTCAGCTGTTGGTGCAGAACCTTTCTTTCGGCTGTTTTTGTTGAGCCGGTAAGAAGGGCAATGTTCAGGTCAAGTTTCTTGAGGAAAGCAGAAATGGTAGCAAAATGCTGTTCTGCCAATATCTCTGTGGGTGCCATAAGCGCTGCCTGATAGCCGTTATCCACTGCCAGTAACATCGACATGAGTGCTACAATGGTCTTTCCGCTACCGACATCGCCTTGCACCAGTCTACTCATCTGTTTGCCAGAACCCAGATCATACCTTATTTCGCGGATAACACGTTTCTGAGCATTGGTCAGTTCAAACGGCAAACACTCCGAATAGAAGCGATTCACCATTTCGCCAACCTCGGCAAATACCGCTCCTTTGAACTTGTTCTGATTGATCAATTTGAGTTTGAGCAACCGAAGCTGAATGAAGAACAACTCATCGAACTTCAAACGGAACAGGGCTTTCCGAAGCAGATCACCATCCGTAGGGAAATGCACATTGATGAATGCATCCTCCCGATGGATCAAATTGTTCCTTTCGCGGAATTCGGGGCCATACAGCTCTGCAATATGCCCTTGTCCTTTAAGTTGAGAGACAAGCGTGTGCATCAACCTTCCGATGGCCTTTGTGTCGAGGTTCTTGGCCTTGGCCTTTTCTGTTGATGGATATACCGGCTGAAGTGCCGTGGCCACTTTCTTCTCACGCGATTCTGCCGTTTCGAACTCAGGATGGACAATATTGAACTTTCCTTTGAAATTGCTGGGCTTTCCGAAGACCACATACTCAGCTCCTTGCTTGAGATTAGGCTGAACCCATTTGATGCCTTTGAACCACACGAGTTCAATCACTCCGGTTCCGTCTGTGAATTCTGCCACCAGTCGCATGGACCTGCCCACCCCTACCAGACGAACGGATGTTATCTTCCCTCTCAGCTGAATGTCGGCATCGACCGAAGCAATGCTGTTTATCTGGTGGAACTGGGTCTTATCAACATACCGGAATGGGAAATGATGCAGCAGGTCTCCATATGTTTTAATGCGGAACTCCTCACGCAGCAGCTTTGCACGTTCGCTTCCAACGCCACTCAGAAATTCAATTGCTGTCTCGAGAAATGGTTTCACGGTTTAAAAGTAACGGCAGTGCCACTAACAATCATAAAAAACTGCGGCTTCACCTTCGTGAAGCCGCAGCCAAACCAAATGAAAAATCCACTACCAGAACCGAAGTTCTGAAAGCTTGTACCGAAATTACACGGATAAGGTTCGCACAAATGTCAATTTGATCTAAAAACTCTTAACGAGAAGCGGTCACTACCAGCTCTTGTCGAAGAAACCATCGGTAACCACCAAAGTAGACCCATCATCCGCATACAGGGTAAGTTCGAAGTTTGCGGTAACACGTTTGGCTTGCTTATCCAAACTGGTAATGGTCAGGGTTCCGGGGTCGTTCTGAGAGCTTCGGAATGCCTTATCCCATTCATTGTTTCCGTAGTAGACGATATCGTAACCGAGTTGAACAGGAGCCAAGTTGGTATCGTTGAACGAAAATTCGATTTCCAATTCGCCATAGGGGTTGTTGTTCAGCTGTGACGTTGCCAATGCCGTTCCTCGAATACGGATACGGTCGTTTCCTGTATTCTCGGTGTAGGTGAACTGAATGAGGTCTTTGCTCGGAATGAAATCCTTTCCGTTGATCTTGCAACGGTAGTTGGCATCTTCAAACTTTTCAGTGCAACCGCTCACAAATAGGGTCGAAGCAAGCAGAAGTAAGGGTAGTACGTGTTTCATGGCTCTTTGATGTTCGTTTATCCATCAAAGAAAAACACTCGGAAACGGTGATACCTACGCTGATCTACTGATAATGCGTTGATTTTCAGATGGAGTGTGCACCCAATAGCAACACCGGGGTTTCCATCAATTTCTTGAACGTTTGCAGGAATTTTGCCCCGCTGGCGCCATCCACCACGCGATGATCGCATGAGAGGGTCACCTTCATCACGTTGCCCGGAACGACCATCCCGTTCTTGACCACCGGAGTTTCTTCAATGCCACCAACGGCCATGATGCAACTGTCGGGCGGGTTTATGATGGCAGTGAACTCATCAATTCCGAACATCCCGAGGTTGGAAACCGTGAAGGTGTTCCCTTCCCAGTCTTTCGGCTGCAACTTCTTGTCGTTGGCCCGAAGCACAAAATCCTTCACCTGGCTGGATATCTCTCCCAACCGTTTGGTATCGGCAAATCGCACAACAGGAACCAGGAGCCCGTCCGGAACTGCAACTGCTACACCAACATGCACGTGTTGGTTGTAGCGGATGTGATCGCCCATCCAGGCAGCGTTAACCTGCGGATGTTCTTTCAGTGCCACTGCTACGGCCTTTATCACCATGTCGTTGAATGAGATCTTCACCTTGGAAACGCTGTTGATGCTGTCTCTGGCATCGATCATGGCGTCCATATCTATCTTCATCGTCAGATAGAAATGCGGTGCAGTGAACTTGCTTTCTGCCAACCTTCTGGCAATGGTCTTGCGCATCTGCGAAACCTCGACATCACGATGGCTTTCTACCGCATTGGCTGCTGAAGGACCGAAACTGCTGAACGACTCCACATCCCGTTTTATGATGCGCCCACCATCTCCCGATCCTGAAACAAGATTGATATCTATACCCTTGTCTGACGCAAGCTTTTTAGCCAATGGGGATGCAATGACCCGTCCATTGGAATTGGCTGATTGAACGGGCGCTGGTCGCTGCACAGAAACCGTTTCGGCCTGCTGCTGAGGTTTCTCCTCTTTGACCACCGGTGGGGCGCTTACTTCCGCCTTAGGCGCTTCTTTCTTCTCTTCCTGTTCGGGTGTCGGTTCCTCTTTCAGCAACGCAGAAATATCCTCTCCCTTTTCTCCAATGATGGCCAGAATGGAATCAACGGCTGCGCCTTTCCCCTTCTCTACACCGTTATGAAGCAATACACCATCGAAGAACGACTCGAACTCCATCGTTGCCTTGTCCGATTCGATCTCGGCAAGCAATTCGCCTGACGACACTTCATCTCCGACCTTCTTATGCCACTCTGCCACCACCCCTTC
>JBFHEW010000074.1:0-8699 GCA_041583955.1 Bacteroidia bacterium
GAAGATGGCATTGACGGATTGAGCATTGATCATCAAGGCTTTCCGTTCTCCATCAACTTAGAACCGTTGAAAAAGAAATAATGGCAACGCTTTCAGGATTTTACGAAAGGATTTCAGAGACCAGGACCGATACGGGAGTGGTGGTGAGTGCCAAACTCAATGCTGACCACGAGGTGTATCAAGGTCATTTTCCAGGAAAGCCAGTGGCACCGGGCGCTGCGTTGACCCAAATGGTATATGATGAGGCAATGAGGTTGACCAATGGCGAGAAGACACTCACGGAATTCCGCCAGATCAAGTTCCTATCGGTTATCGATCCTACTCAGGTGCAAGACCTTGAGTTGGAGTTTGAATTCAAAGAACGGAACGGAGTGGACATGTTCGTGTGTTCAGGACGTTCTGGAGAAACAAATTATTTCAAGCTGAATGGCATTTTTGGCTGAGCCCGAACAATATCGACAGGAGTTCAAACGCATGGGAATATGCGTAATCGTTCCTACGTTCAACAATCAGAAGACGGTTGGTCGGGTCATTGAAGAAGTGCTCGGCTATACCGATGACGTCATTGTAGTGAACGATGGCGCAACCGATGAAACTCCGCATATTCTCGATGGTTTTGGCGATAGGATCGTGAAAGTGAGCTATGCCCCGAACAAAGGGAAAGGCTATGCGCTGCGCATGGGTTTCGCCAAGGCCACGGAGCTGGGTTACAATTACGCCATCACCATTGACAGCGATGGGCAGCACTTTCCCAACGACCTGCCAAAGTTTTTAGAAGTCCACAGAACGCATCCGAAGGCCGTCATTATGGGAGCGCGAAACCTGGAAGCTGATGGAATGGCGGCCAAGAGCAGCTTTGCCAATCGGTTTTCCAATTTCTGGTTCCGATTACAAACGGGGATTTTCATGCCGGATACGCAGACCGGATTCCGTCTTTATCCACTTCAGAAGATCAAGAATCTGAGCCTCTTTACAAACAGGTTTGAGTTTGAGATAGAAGTGATCGTGAAACTTGCTTGGCGCGATGTGCCTTTCGTTTCGGTTCCCATTCAGGTCAAATACGACCCCAATGAGCGTGTTTCCCATTTCCGACCCGGACCCGATTTTACCCGCATCAGTTTTCTCAATGCCTGGTTCACCATTCTTGCAGGGCTTTACCATATACCGAAGCGGTTGCTACTCAAGGGTAAATTGATAAAGCTTATCAAAGAAGAAGCGATCAAACCGGAAGAAACCAATCTACGGAAAGCCGCCAGTATCGGACTTGGCTTCTTTTTCGGAATTCTACCTATTTGGGGTTTTCAACTGCTGATCGGAATTCCAACGGCCATTTTCCTTCGTATGAATAAGGTGCTTTTCATAGCTGCTGCCAACATCAGTCTGCCGCCACTTATTCCGCTCATCATCTTTTTCAGTTACATGATGGGCCAACCGTTCGTTGATTCAGAACCGCTTTCTTTCAGTCAACTTTCCGAACTCTCTCTGGACAGCATCCACGACAGCTACGTGCAGTACGTTATCGGTGCAGTGATCCTTTCTATCATAACAGGGTTCATCGGCTTTCTCGTCAGTTTCGGAGTGTTATCCACGCTTCGGAAGAACCCGAAACAGGTTCATAGCGTCTGAACCTCCTTGTATCGGAAACAGTCAACCGTGTGGTCGTTAACCATACCCGTTGCCTGCATGTGTGCGTAGATCACGGTAGGTCCAACGAATTTGAACCCTCGCTTTTTCAGGTCTTTACTGATCTTCTCCGCCAGATCTGTTTTAGCTGGCATGTCCTTCAATGTTCTGAGTGAGTTCTGAATGGGATTTCCATCCACAAATCCCCAGATATAGCTTGAGAATGAACCGAACTCTGCTTGAACCTGCATGAAAGCCTGTGCATTGGATACAGCAGCTCGGATCTTTGCTCCGTTCCGGATGATACCAGCATCCTCCATGAGGGAAGCGACTTTCGCGTCATCGAATTCCGCCACTTTCTGAATGTTAAAACCTTCGAATGCTTTCCGGAAATTCTCGCGCTTTCGAAGCACGGTGATCCAACTGAGTCCCGCCTGAAATGTTTCCAGCGTCAGAAACTCGAATAGTTTTTGATCATCACGAACAGGAACGCCCCACTCTTTATCATGATATTGAATGTAAAGTGGGTCGTTGGTGGGCCAGCTACATCGTGTAATAGGCATGTACCAATAAGATAACGCTTAAAGAGAACCTCGGGGTTCTACTTCTTTTTCTTAACTGCCTTGGCTTCGTTCACAAACTTGCCATTCACAGACTCTCCAAGAATGATCACGTCTTTAGACTTCTCGTAATCCTTGATGGCCAGTTCCATTTCGTCCTCGGTATCTCTTCGGATCTTGATGCCGTTCGTGGCACCGATGTTCCGTACTTCAATGTAGTAGCCGTCTTTAAGCTTCTTTGGTCTTGTAGGGGGTCTTCCCATGTCTTTATTCTATTCCGTTATTGTGCTACCACAAATTCTGTTCCATTCATTGTAGCAATTACTCTTGAGGGTGAAATATAGGTATTTGAACCATACGACAACAAACAAACTGCCAATAAGTGTTAAAGGAAGACTGTTCATTACGCATAATTGTCGGATTTAACATCAACTGATAGGTCGTATCGTCCTCTTTGTCAGGCGCCTAGAAAACTACCACCACAAACCCTCAATACCTGTCCATTGATGCTTTCGGCTCCAGGATGCGCCAAGAACGCCATGGCTTCGGCAATATCCTCTGGTTTTCCGGCCTGAGCAAGGCTTGTCAGTCGTTCGGCAAAGATGCGTGTCATTAACGGCATGGTCTTCACCATATCTGTTTCAATATAACCGGGAGCAATGGCATTGATGGTAATTCCCTTGGATTTCAGTTCTTTTGATTTTGAAGCGGCATAACCGATCAACGCGGCTTTGGTGGCCGTGTAGTTTGTCTGTCCGAAGTTGCCTGCAATACCCGATATGGAAGAAGTGCTGATGATGCGACCACCTTCTGGGATCAATCCCATGTTCAACGCATCTTCGGTGAGATTGATGACGGCAGTAAGATTGATGGCGATAAGTTGGTCCCAGTAATGGTCGGGCATGTTCTTCAAGGTTTTATCGCGGGTAATGCCGGCATTGTTCACGAGCACATCTATACGGCCGTGCTTCTCCTGTATCGTTTGAAGCAGTTTTTTCCTTGCTGCTTCGTCTGTCAGGTCGGCACCTAAGAAGGAGACCTTTTCATTCAGCAATTTCCCGGCCCGTTCCTCCATCTGTGGGATATCAGCAATGATCACCGTTGCTCCTTCTGCCGACAATCGCTTCACAGTTGCCGAACCGATTCCACCGGCACCGCCCGTTACAACAGAGATCTTTTCCGAAAGCTCTCTTCCTGACCGGGTTGATTCGTTGGCACTGATAGCCTGACCCGTGACGAACGCTGAACGACCCGAAGTAAAGAACTCCCTGACGGTGGCGTAATTCTTCAGGTCGGCATTCGGAGGAAGCTTCAGTAGGTTCACTGTGGTACCCCGACCACCTAGTTCCTTGGCCAATGACCGACCAATGCCTTCCAAGGCACGTTGATAGGTTGAATGATGCACATCCTCCAACAACGATGGTTCTACGGAGTAGATGAGCACCTTTCCGTTGGCATTGATGTTCTTAACCCCGGCCTGTAGTTCATTGAACACGGCTTTCAGGGCCGCAGCATTGCTAACGTGTCTTCCGTCAACGATGAGTGCATTTTCAACAGAGGTCGTCCCGTCTTTCCATGGTCCATAGGTCTTATTCAATGGGGGAGGAGGCGGAAAACCTATCAAGGAGAGGATCTTATCTTTCATCATATTCTATTTAGAGCAGTGCGAATATGGGTAATATGCAAATGATACAGACCCGATGATCACTTGATTTACTCACATTGTAATTCTCCGCCAACTTTTCAGCTTTTTCCTATCGCTTCGGACAATAAGGCATTCCGAATGGGGGCAACCTGCCATTATTTCCGCTAAATCATTGATTTTCAGTATTGGAGGGTCTTTTGATGAAGGCAGGTCGTCTGCATTCAGTGCAGGTGGAATAAGAACTAAAACCAATACGATATGAATTTCAATAATTTCACAATAAAGTCGCAGGAGGCGTTGCAAGCAGCAACGCAGGAAGCGATGAATAACGGCCAACAGGCCATAGAAACGGGACATATTTTAAGAGGTGTGCTGAACGTTGACGAGAACGTAACGCCCTTCCTCCTCAAGAAGCTTGGAGTGAATGTTCAGTCTTTTGAGGCTGCAGTGAATGCTCAGGTGAAAAGCTATCCTAAAATTGAAGGAGGTACCCCTTATTTGAGTAACAACGCCAATCAGGTACTGAACAAGGCCAACAACTTCCTGAAGGAGTTTGGCGATGAATACGTATCCATTGAGCATGTACTGCTTGCATTACTTGCCGGTGGCGATACCATAGCTCAGTTGATGAAAGACAGTGGCGTGACCGAAAAAGGGTTGAAAGCAGCCATTGCCGAACTCAGAAAAGGAGGAAAAGTAACAAGTCAGTCGGCCGAAGAGACCTACAATGCTTTAGGTAAATACGCCTTGCATTTGAACCAATTGGCTAAAGACGGCAAACTGGACCCCGTAATAGGTCGCGATGAGGAGATACGCAGAGTGCTTCAGATCCTTTCCCGCAGAACCAAGAACAACCCGATACTGATAGGAGAGCCGGGAGTGGGTAAAACGGCCATTGCCGAAGGATTGGCGCATCGTATCATTAACGGAGATGTTCCTGAAAACCTTAAGTCGAAGCAACTCTACTCATTGGATATGGGTGCGTTGGTTGCTGGCGCCAAATACAAAGGTGAGTTTGAGGAACGATTGAAATCAGTTGTGAAAGAGGTGATTTCTGCCGATGGCGAGATCGTACTTTTCATAGATGAGATACACACACTTGTTGGAGCGGGTGGAGGAGAAGGCGCCATGGATGCGGCCAATATCCTGAAACCGGCTTTGGCGCGTGGCGAACTCAAAGCCATCGGTGCCACCACCTTGAACGAGTATCAGAAGTACTTTGAGAAGGATAAGGCGCTCGAAAGACGTTTCCAGAAAGTGATGGTGGATGAACCTACTACAGACGATGCCATTTCGATACTCCGCGGACTGAAAGAGAAGTACGAAACACACCACAAGGTGCGTATCAAGGATGAGGCTATCATTTCGGCAGTAACCCTGTCGCAACGCTATATCAACGACCGATTCCTGCCGGATAAGGCCATTGACCTGATAGATGAAGCCGCATCAAAACTTCGTATCGAGATCAACTCTTCGCCACAGGAATTGGACGAGATTGAAAGAAAGATCCGACAATTGGAGATCGAGCGCGAGGCTATCAAGCGAGAAAAGGATCAACCGAAGTTGGATAAGCTGGCCTCCCAATTGGCAGAGTTGAGCGAAGAGCGCGATTCGTTGAAAGCCAAATGGCAGAACGAAAAAGACATCGTAGAAGGCATCCAGCAGGCTAAGGAAGATATCGAGAACTTCAAACTGCAAGCCGAACAGGCCGAGCGCGCAGGAGATTTCGGTAAAGTGGCGGAGTTGCGCTACGGTAAGATCAAGGAGGCGGAAGCCAAGTTGGAGGATAGCAAAGGTCAATTGGCCGAGTTGCAGTCCAATTCACCAATGATCAAAGAGGAAGTTGACTCCGAAGATATTGCTGGTGTGGTTTCACGTTGGACGGGTATTCCGATCAACAAGATGCTGGAAAGCGACCGTGAGAAACTTCTTCGATTGGAAGAAGAATTACACAAGCGCGTAGTAGGTCAGGAAGAAGCCATTTCGGCCATTTCGGATGCTGTGCGTAGGAGCAGGGCAGGACTACAGGATGAAAAACGACCGATAGGCTCGTTCATTTTCCTTGGAACCACGGGTGTCGGTAAGACCGAACTCGCCAAAGCCTTGGCAGACTATCTCTTCAATAACGAGAACGCCATGACGCGTATCGATATGAGTGAGTATCAGGAACGCCATTCGGTTTCCCGTCTGGTGGGGGCTCCTCCAGGATATGTGGGTTACGATGAAGGTGGACAGTTGACTGAAGCTGTTCGAAGAAAGCCATACTCGATCGTATTGCTTGATGAGATCGAGAAAGCGCATCCGGACGTGTTCAATATCCTACTGCAAGTGTTGGATGATGGCCGACTTACCGATAACAAGGGTCGTGTGGTGAACTTCAAGAACACCATCATCATCATGACCTCGAATCTCGGTTCTCATCTTATTCAGGAAAAGATGGAAGACATCAATGAACTGAACAAGGAAGAGGTTCTTGCTTCAACCAAGACAGAGTTGTTCGAGTTGCTGAAGAAAACGTTGCGACCAGAGTTCTTGAACCGTATTGATGACATTATCATGTTCACACCGTTGACGCGGGATGATGTGGCAAGCATCACCAAACTGCAGTTGCAGCTGCTTGCCAATCAATTGGAAAAGAACGGAATCACCTTTGAATTCACAGATGATTGTGTGGAATGGTTGGCGCAGTTGGGTTACGATCCGCAGTTCGGTGCCAGACCCTTGAAGCGCGTCATTCAACGTGAAGTGCTGAACGAACTTTCCAAGCAGATACTTGCTGGTAAGGTAAGTAAGGATGGAGTGATCATTCTAGACTGCTTCGATCAGGAGATCGTGTTCAGAAATCAGCCGAAGGAACCAGAAGCTGTGTAAGTTGAGTTGATAAAAAGAGAAAGGCCCGCCATTGGCGGGCCTTTCTTATTCCTAAAAGAATCGTTTAAAGGTTTCAGAAACTCAAGGTCAGACCATCTCTTTCTCACCGGCCTGTTTGGCCAATCGGTATAGATATGCATTGAAAATGTTCCTCTTGGCAAATCTCACCTGTTTGTCAGAATTGTGGAATTTGAGGAATACATTTCTTGGAACACCGAAGAATTCGTAGGTATTGCCATCCAAGAAGGTGATCTCCAGTAACATTCCTTTATGGTGGTAATCGGCAATTCCGGCCTGAGAGGTGGTGACCTCGTAGGCAGCTGCATTGGCAAGTTTGGTCTCTGGTGCAATACTCACCAGGAATTTATATCCTTCAATGATGCTGCGGCTCATCTGTTCAGCTTCAACGGCTTTTTCATCGCCCTCACGGAACTTATCGGGATGCCACTCTTTTACCAGATTCCTGTAAGCGGTTTTCAACCCTTTGAGGTCGGTAGCTTCATCAACTCCAAAAAGCTTTCTGTATTCTCCAATTCGTTTCATCAGGCTGTTTTTTCGGGAGCGCGAAGATACCCCGGTAAATGACGAATCCTAGCGTGATGTGAGGTAGAACCGGAATGGGGCCTTATCAATAAAGGTCCAAAATGGTGTAAACAGCCTTGTTGTACTCGAATGATTCTCCTTTCTTCTTGCCTTTCATGGCCAGATAGATGGGCGCTTTTGCCGACACACCGAACAATTCTTCACCGTTCACATCAAACTTCTCAATGCTCACTGATGGGTAAAAGGTCTGCATGTTGGTCTTAACAATAGAACCTATCGCTACCGTTTCGTGCACAGCGTTCTCCACCTTCATTCTGTTCAACACGTTCATTTCCTCTACTACGAAGTTCAGTTGGTCAGCCAATCCATTGATGAGATGGTCGGCCGTAGCATCCAACGATTGTTGGTCATGGTCCAACTTGTCTTCTTCAACCGAAGATTCGCTGCTGTTCAGTTCTTTTATCCTTCTCCTGAAATCATCAATGATCTCCTGCTGTCTTTCCTTGGCTTTTTCGAGTACGGTCTTTTTGAATTCGATCTTATTCATGGCTTGTTTTGTTGTTCAACCCAAATTAACCGGAATGAAGCGGTTGTATCTATGATGATAATCAGAGTTTGAATTAAGCCTTGTCATGAATGGACCCTATCGAGGTAGGAACCTTAATGCCACGTTTGTTTGCGGCTTCTGCGCAGGTCGGTGCGATCTGCTATAAAGGCTTCTTTTTGATGTTCCGGTCGTAAATATCCGGCAGGTTGATGGTGTCGCCATTCGGTTGTATGACCTGCAGGTCGTAGCGCACATTTACGCGGGTTCCCAAAGGAGCATGGTAATAGATGCGCCATGCATCGCCTTCCTTGGTTCCGATGCATCCGTTAGACCACGCCTTTCCCAGTGTTTCCTGGTTGGTGGTCGGGTGTATCATGTCGCCTGTCCGCCTGCCGTTCAATTCTGTTTCCAACCATGGTATCTGGGGCATTTTGGTTCTTCGGCCGTCATCACGTAGCGTGCTGAAGTATCGTTTCCCGTTTACCGGATTGATGTAGTAGGGGTCGCGTGCTATGCGAACGATGGTGCCCGAGCCAAGGTCGGTCTGCAGACTCATTACATAGCCTGCGAGCTGAAGGAATTTTGTGCGATTCTGTCCTACGCGTACCGGAAAGGTATGCAGGGTATCCTGCCCCACGAAAATCCTCAACGTGAATTCAGGCACGTTCACATCAATAAGAACAGAATCGAGATAGGAATGGAGTTCCATAGCGTAAACGGAGTCGGGAATAAGCAAACTATCTCCCTTTTGAAGCAATACGAGCGATTTCTGGTCATCAACGAAGATTCCCTTCTCCATTTTGGAGTAGTAATCGGTGGCGGCCAGAGAATCGATGATCCATGGGTTTGCATGAACGATCACGTGTTCTGTTATCGCATAGGATACAAGTGTATCGTAATGAAGTACCAC
>JBFHEW010000075.1:0-8602 GCA_041583955.1 Bacteroidia bacterium
CAATGACGGCCAGCGCATCTTCTGATGTTGCGCCTGCAGCAACCAATGTTGCGGTTTCAGCTTTTTCGGCATTCAACACCTTCTTGAGTTTGGCACCCAGCGCACGGGCCGATTGAAGCCGGTAACCCGTTTCCGTCTCTTTCTTGATCTTGGCAATAACGGTGAGTCCTTTGGCAGACGGGAATGAGAATACCAACTCTTCGTCACTGATCCGTTCAGCGATCTTCTTTTTCAATTCCTTCACCTCTCCAATGGCGTCAAGATCCTTTTTGGATGAGATGAGGTATACGTTCACGTCTCCGGTAGTTTGGACTTTCTTTAGTGTTAAGAGAGAGTTGGTGCTCATTCGGTCGATTTGATTAAGGCGCGCAAGTTAACCAAATGTTATAGGCAGATCGTCACTTATATCACCTACCAACGAACCAACGGATTCCGGCATAGATTTCCCGTCCGTGTAACGGTGCGTAGGCGTAGCTCGTATCGAATTTCGGACTGAAACCAACAGCATGATCCGGGTCGTTGGTTCCGCTAAGTGGCGAAATAGGTTGGCGATACCCCATGATGTTCTCCAACCCGATATACACTTTCAAGTTGATCTTGGCGATGTTCTTCGTTATCTGGAGGTTATCCAGATAGAACGGCTTGGAGCGCGTTGGGCGAGGCGATGAAAGCGGTTGTCCGGTCGCATCAAGGTCGTAGATCTCGGGCAGCTGCATGGGGCCAGTGATGTTGGCCGAATAGGCGAAATCGACCTTCCATTTTCGGAATGTGTACACAAAGGAGAAGGTTCCCGTCCAATCGGATGCGAACAGAATGGGTGTGGTCTGCATCACTCCAAGTTCATCGGGCTCCGTTTCTGTGGCACGCTGAAAGGTAAATCCTACCCTGCTTCTGAGCGGAAACTTGAATTCGTGGTTGACGCTGGCACTCACCCCCCAAGTACTCGCATATCCGCCTGTGTTCTCGTAGATGATCTGACCCTCCTGCGCATAATCTGGGATGATCTTATTGGTGAAATGTGTGTAAAACCCATCCACATCAACGGTTCCCTGCGAATTTCCAATGGTGAAAATGTGATTGAAATTGACAGAGCCGTTGAAAGACCGCTCCGGCCTGAGTTCGTCCTTTATCACTACTTCGCGCTGACCCGAAATGAAGGCGTGGTCTTCTGTGAACAGATTGACCACCTTGAACCCTGTACCGAAATTACCTCGGATGGTGGTCCATTTCCCTGGCTTGTACTTGAAACTCAGTCGAGGCGATACGATCGGTCCATGAGCCTGGAAATAATCGAGTCGGACCCCGCCCAGAATGCTGAGCCTGTCCTGTAAGACCTCCCAATCATCCTGAACGAAAAAGCCGGGCGTGATCTGCCCTTTCAGGAAATCCGGAATGCTATCTGCGGTAGCAACCGTATTGTCATCGTACCACTGATAACGCCCCGTTAGACCGGCCAGAAGATCGTGGCCCTTCACCTTCCTGTTCCAGATGAAATTGGCAAAACCGATGTACTGTTGTGCCAAGTAGAAATCGCTTCCGTAGACCGAATTCTGATCGTGGTAACTGAACGAATAATCGATCCAGAATTTCTCGGAAAATGGTAGGTCGTAGGTTCCGAAAACCTCGGCTCTGTGCGTGTAAATACTTTCGCCATAAATGCTGTCGTTGCCACGAAGGCTTCGGTAGGCCCGGTTCTTCAGATAATCTTCCACACCATTGCGCCTGTCCTCATAATAGTACTTGGCCATGAGCGAAAAGCGCCTTCTGTCTTTCCGCTCCAATTGCCATTTGCTGAACACCGAAACGCGATCCATGGACACGAAATCCCCGAACCGGTCATCGTTATCATCGTTGAAAACATTCACGTACGCCACACTCACCCCGTTCGAAACATGAAGCTTTTTCCCGATCTGATTGCTGATGGCGACATCTCCGAAAACCTCACCGTGCGTGGTTCCCATCACGTTGGCGGCTACCAATGGCTGGTCTTTCGGGTGTTTTGTAATGATGTTGATGACACCGGCCACTGCTTCGGAACCGTAAAGCGTTGAGTTCGGGCCTTTGATCACCTCCATTCTATCGATCATGGATGCGGGAATGCTGTTGAGGCCATAGACCGAAGCCAGGTTGCCGTAAAGTGGACTTCCATCCACAAGAATGGCAGTATACGGGCCCGGAAGACCATTGATGCTGATGCTGTTTGTAAAACAGACGCCACAGCCGACAACCTCTTCCACGCCATTCACCAGATTGATGGCCTCCACTAAGTTGGTGGGTGTAGTGGTCTGTTCGAGAAATCTGCTTGTCACCACATCGATCTTTATGGCAGATGCAGAAACGAAAGTCTCCTTCATGGTTCCGGTCACCACCACCTCGTCCAACCCAAGAACCGAAGGGGCCATTTCAATATCACCAATATGTAACTCTTCCGTGTTCAGATTGAATTTGGATGAGAATGCAACGAATCCTACAGCAGATACCTGCAACTGATAGTTGCCGAACGGAACGTTCTCGAACTTGAAATCGCCATGCTCATTGGCCGATGTCCCACGATCGGTTCCGCGCAATACCACATTTGCAAAAGGAATGGGTGCTGTCCCATCGGACACGTGGCCATGAATGGACCCGACCTGCCCGAACAGCACCTGGGTTGTGAAAAGCAGTATGGGAAGGATAGCCCTTCTAAAAATCATTCGGCAAAACTAAACACATTTTTAGACAAGTCTAAATTTTGTTTTTGGGACATTAAATATTGATACCTTTGCAGGTAGCATGTCACAGTCGTTCACAGAGGAGAACTATCTCAAGCAGATTTACAAGCTGTCCAAAAAATCGGACAAGGGCGTGAGCACGAATGCCTTGGCAGAGCGGCTCGACACGAAGGCATCGTCCGTAACAGACATGATCAAAAAACTGGCGGCCAAAAAATTGGTCAACTACCAGAAATACCAAGGCGTATCCCTTACCCGAAAAGGGCAGAAGATTGCCGTAGACATCATACGCAAACACCGATTGTGGGAGGTCTTCCTACTGGAGCACCTCGGCTTCGGTTGGGATGAGGTTCACGAAGTGGCCGAAGAATTGGAGCACATCAAATCCTCTACCCTCGTAGACCGACTGGACAAGTTCCTTGGTCATCCGAAATACGACCCACATGGCGGACCTATCCCCGACAGCGAGGGGAACTTCCCGGCTCCTGCCCGTGTAAAATTGGATGAGTTGGAAGTTGGAAAGCAATCGAATGTGATGGGGATAACCGAACATTCGGAGAGCTTCCTCAACTATCTTAAAAAAGTGGGCTTGAACCTAGGCGCGCAGTTCAAGCTTACCGAACGACACGACTTTGACCGCTCCGTGGAAATTGAACTGAACGGGAAGAACGTGCAACTGAGTCATGATGTGGCAAAAAACCTCTTTGTAGCCTACTGAAATGGAAGTATTCGAATCACTCAAACTCTGGTTCCTGGAACAGAATCCGATGCTTCAGGCACTGATGGCAACATCTTTCACGTGGTTCCTTACCGCAGCGGGGGCCTCGTTGGTGTTCTTTTTCAAGAGCATGAACCGTCAGTTGTTTGATGGAATGCTGGGATTTACGGGCGGGGTGATGATTGCGGCAAGCTACTGGTCTTTGCTTGCACCGGCCATCGAGATCACCCCCGAAAGCAACCCCGGAGTACCTATCTGGTTCCCAGCAGCAGTCGGGTTCATGGGAGGAGCTCTTTTCCTCTTTGCGCTGGATAAGGTATTGCCTCATCTCCACATCAACTTTCCGGTAACAGAAAAGGAAGGTGTGGAAACCAAACTGGACCGGACACTGCTTCTGGTGCTGGCAATAACGCTGCACAATATACCGGAAGGTCTGGCGGTAGGAGTGGCGTTCGGGGCGGTTGCCCACGGCATGGACGGGGCCACCATCGGTGCCGCCATTGCGTTGGCCATCGGTATCGGTATTCAGAACTTCCCCGAAGGATTGGCCGTTTCTATGCCGCTCCGAAGACAGGGCGTTTCGCGCTTCAGAAGTTTCTGGTACGGTCAGCTCTCTGCCATTGTGGAACCCTTTGCCGGGGTGCTAGGCGCGGCTGCGGTCATTTATGCCTTTCCCATTCTGCCCTACGCACTGGCCTTTGCAGCTGGCGCCATGATCTATGTGGTCATAGAAGAGGTTATTCCTGAAACACAATTGGACAAGTACGCAGACACGTCAACGCTCGGGTTCATTGGCGGCTTCATCGTGATGATGGTGCTGGATGTGGCGCTCGGTTAAGCATCCCTTTGGTGGCGAACACCTATTTTCGTTCCTTAGTTCATTCATTAACTGAAGCTGACAATGGAAGCATTCTCTGATCTGTTCAAATTCCTGATGGAGCGTAAAAAATGGTGGTTGACGCCTATCGTTCTGGTATTGTTGCTTCTCGGCATCCTCATAGTGATGGGCGGAGGCACGGCCGTTGCGCCTTTCGTTTACACCCTTTTCTGATGCAGAAGGTTTATAGGAACATCCTTGTACTGGTTGCAGGGTTCTGCGTGTTGCATCTGCTGTTCCACGGCAAGGTGTTCATCATCATTGCGTTGAGCGTACTCATGCTTTCTGCAGTCAGCCAAAGAGCGGCTGTGAGCATTGATGCTGCGTGGTTGTGGATAGGCGAAAAGGCCGGAAAGGTGAACGCAGCCATTCTGTTGTTCATCATTTACTACCTCATTCTGACACCGATCGCGTTCCTCTCCAGGGTGGGAAAAAAAGATCCGCTGCAGCTTAAAGCGCCCGAAAAGAGCAACTTCGTACCGAAACACCATTGCTACTCCGCCAAGGACCTCCAGAACCCGTGGTGATTCTGGCGTGATAATTGGCTTCGTCATCCCATGAAAACGCTCGCTACCTTCTTTCTTTTACTTTTCTCCTTCTCGCTCAGCGCTCAGAATTTCTTCGCTCAGGCAGACGGATTCCTATCGGAGAACGTGAAGGACGGACTGGTCGATTACGCCCACCTGAAAAAGGACCCGACCTCATTGAACGCACTGATAAAGCAGATTGCGAATGCCCCGGCCTACACGGGTAACGAGGAAAAAGCTTTCCTCATTAACGCATACAACGTGTTTGTGATACAAGGAATCGTAGAGAATCATCCCGTAGATGGGCCGCTTGCCATAAAAGGGTTTTTCGACACACAGACGTTCAATCTACGCGGCTCAAAAACCACCCTCAACGAATTGGAAAAGGAAACCTTGGCAAAGCAATTCCCCGATGCCCGGCTTCATTTCGTGCTCGTTTGTGCTGCCATGGGCTGTCCGAAGTTGGCTTCATTCGCCTACACCGGAAAGGCGTTGGAATCGCAACTCGAAAGCCAGACACGCAAGGTCATCAACGATCCGACCTTTGTTCGTTTGAAAGGACCCTACGCAACGGTTTCTCAGCTATTCGATTGGTATGCTGCCGATTTCGGAGGTAAGGAGGAGGTGATACCGTTCATTCAGAAATACCTGCTCAAGAAGATAAAGCTCCACCCGAAGTATGATTTCTACGAATACGATTGGCGCTTGAATGAGCTCAAGTAAGCGCACTCCTTATCTTTGACCCTGTGAGGTCATTCCTATTCGCATCGTTGCTTTTCATTTCGGCTTGCACCAACAGTCCGGATATTCAACACGTGCCACTTACCTCCATGGAAAACACCGAAAGGCGCATCGACCCCAAGGAACATGCACTCACGGTCATCTTTTTCCTATCGCCCGAGTGTCCGCTTTGCATCAATTACACCCTTGCCATGGGCGAGCTGGCCACCACATTCGCATCTGATACACTGGCCTTCTATGGCGTCTTCTCAAAGGAATGGTATTCGCCATCTGAGGTACAGGAATTCCAACTGAAATATGGTCTTCCGTTTGAAATGCTGTTCGACTCTGAACTCCAACTGGCAAAGGCTCTTTCGGCCTCGGTAACGCCCGAGGTTTTCGTCATCAACTCACGCTCGGAGGTCATCTACTCGGGCAAGATCGATAATTGGGTGAATGCATTGGGAAAAAAGAAACTGGAAGTAACCGAGCACTACTTGGAAAACGCACTCCTCACTTGGCGGGCCGGAGAACGGATTGAACCGAAGCGAATCGAACCTATCGGCTGTTTGATCGAATGAGACCGACCACCGCGCCTTTGCTCGCATTGTTGCTGCTATCAGCGTGCAACACGTTCAAAACAGGAGACCCCTTACCTGAAACAGTAACCTTTAACGAGCATATCGCTCCTATCATTCACAGGAATTGCTCACCGTGCCATCGACCAAAAGGAGGTGCACCCTTTCAAATGATCAGCTACCGCGATGTGGCCAAACGCGCCAAAATGATCCGCGATGTAACGGCTGACAGGTACATGCCGCCCTGGCCTGCCGATCCCCACTACCGTTCGTTCGTTGGCGAGAGGTATCTCTCCGACACGGAAATCGCGCTGATCGGAAAATGGGTGGAGGATGGCTCTCCGGAAGGACCCGCCCCTGCTCCGCAACCGCCTCAGTTTGCCGAAGGATCCATGTTCGGAACACCCGACCTGGTAGTACCATTCCGAGATTCGGTACTCATTGCCGGAGATAACCTCGACAAGTTCATGGTGATGAAGGTTCCTTTCGAAATTCCGACCGATACATTCATCCGTCTCATTGAATTCGTGCCCGGAAACAGGGACCTGGTGCACCATATGAACGGACATCTTCTGACCTACGAATTCGATAAGAAGAAAAATGTGTTTGAAGGCGAGCATGTGGTAACGGATATGAACGCTGCCGTAGTTGAAACCTACCGAACATTGGCAGTGGCTAACGATGACGGAACGTTTCCCATGCTTACACCATCTATCAGCAACTACCTGCCAGGTGTGCTTCCGGCCATTTACCCTGAGGGAATCGGCACATATCGGGTTTCGCGGAAAGCCGCTTTCCTGATCATGAACATGCATTACGGCCCATCTCCGGTTGATGCATACGACAGGTCTTATTTCAATGTATTCTATGCAGATGGTCCTCCGAAGCGTCCTGTCAAAGAATGGATCCTTGGCACCTTCGGGCGGTCTGAAATAGTTCCGGCACTGGTGGTTCCGGCAGACACCGTCATGAAGGTTGAAACCAACTTCACGGTTCCGAACGATGTTTCGCTGCTTACCATCAATCCGCACATGCACCTCATCGGTCAGTCATTCAAGGCATGGGCCACAACACCGAGCGGAGAGGAGATTCCGCTCATCTCCATCCCCAAGTGGGATTTCCGTTGGCAGTACTTCTACACATTCAAGCACATGCTGAAGCTTCCGAAAGGCTCTGTGATCCATGCTGAAGGGGTCTACGACAACACACTTGGGAATCCGAACAATCCTTACGACCCACCTCGCACAGTGGTGGAGCCATTGAGCAAAGACATGAAGACCACCGATGAGATGTTCCAATTCATCATTACCTACGTGCCCTACCAGAATGGTGATGAGCAGGTGTCGCTCGAAGCCGACCCGACCCAATTTGAACATTAATGGTTTGAACTCAGTTTAAAGCGAACGAACCTTTAACTTCGCGGCCTCAAATCTGCACATGTTCTCTGCCACAGACCGTTCCGAAATCATCCGAAAACTCCAATCTGAAACCTTCGACATCCTTGTCATAGGCGGTGGTATTACCGGTGCAGGCATTGCGCTTGATGCGGCAGGCCGTGGGCTGAAGGTGGCATTGGTTGAAAAGCAGGATTTTGCTGCAGGAACCAGCAGCAGAAGCACCAAGCTCATCCATGGCGGACTCCGCTACCTGAAGCAACTGGAGTTCGGTCTGGTACGCGAAGTGGGCCACGAACGCAAAACAGTTTACCACAATGCTCCGCATTTGGTCATTCCGGAAAAAATGTTGCTGCCTATCACCGAAGGTGGCTCTTTCGGAAAAGCATCGGCATCGGTTGGTATTTACACTTACGACTGGTTGGCTGGCGTAAAACGCAGCGAACGCAGAACCGTGCTCAACAGGAAGGAAACGATCAAACGTGAGCCGCTTCTCAAAAAAGATGGTCTCGAGGCCGGAGTGGTCTATTGGGAATATCGGAGCGATGACGCCCGGTTGGTAATAGAAGTGGCAAAGACAGCCGCAGAAGACGGTGCCACGCTCCTGAACTACTGCGAATTCGAAGCATTCGTGTACAGCAAGAAGCACATCAGCGGGGCCAAGGTAAAGGACCTACGCCTTGGAAAAACGTTCGAGATAAAGGCTAAACGTACCATCAATGCTGCCGGTCCTTGGGTGGATGGTGTCCGTTCGAAGGACGAAGAAGTGAAAGGCAAACGCCTGCACCTCACCAAAGGAATCCATCTGGTATTCGACCATGCACGGTTTCCACTACGTCAGGCTGTCTATTTTGATGTGCCGGACGGACGGATGATATTCGCCATTCCGCGCGATGGAGCAACCTACGTGGGCACCACCGACACGAATTATACAGACAACATCGAACGGCCATACGTAACACAGGAAGATGTGGACTACGTGCTGCAAGCCACCAATAATGCTTTCGACATAGCGCCTCTTACACAGGCCGATATACAGTCGACCTGGGCCGGGTTACGCCCACTCATTCACGAAGA
>JBFHEW010000076.1:0-8538 GCA_041583955.1 Bacteroidia bacterium
AGTGTATCCGAAAACAGGCCGACATCATCAGATCCGTGTTCAACTTGCCAAGATCGGGTGCTCCATCAAAGGCGACCTCAAGTATGGCGCACCACGCAATAATGAGGACGCATCCATCCATCTACATGCCCGAAGGTTGGAGTTCGAACATCCGGTCAAGAAAGAACCGGTCGTGATCACTGCGAAGGTTCCTGCCGACAATCTGTGGCAGGAGTTCGAAAAAATGATGAAGTAGCCGAAAACCCGCAACCGGATCAAATACCAACCCCTTTTGGTTGCGGGCTTCGACCATCTTTCAACTGGAACTGTGCCAGAAATTCCTTCAACGCGGCTCAACAGCAATCAAACCGTTCCATTTACCGACCCGCTCATCTCCAACCACCTCCAAGTGCCTGGTAAATATTAACCATGGCGTTCATCTGTTTCTGCTTGGTCTCAATCAGTTCAATTCTCGATTCCAATGCATCGCGCTGGGTCATCAACACTTCCATATAATCTGCACGGGCCGATCGGAACAGACCCGTTGAAATGTCTATCGACTGCGTGAGGGCATCCACCTGCTGGGATTTGAGTTCATAGCTCTTTTGAAGGTTATCTATCCTGGAAAGTTTGTTCAAGACCTCTGTATATGCTCCCAAAATGGTGCGTTCATACTCGAACACGGCCTGCATCTGCTTTGAATTGGCGGTGAAGTACTTTGCTTTTATGGCATTCCTGTTCACCAACGGAGCCACCAGGTCCGCAGCCACATTATAGAGTATCGATTGCGGATTGGTGATAAAATACTTGATATTGAACGCATTGAGCCCTACCCCAGCCCTGATGCTCAATGATGGATAAAAGTCTGCCTTTGCCACTTTCACATCCAATTTGGCAGCTGCCAAGGCCATCTCTGCCTGTTTCACATCGGGCCTGTTTTCGAGTAATTGAGACGGAATGCCTTCGTGGATGGTAGCCGGCAAAAGCGCATGGAAGGCCTGCGAGTTGCGAGCGATCGGCTGAGGAAACCTACCTACCAGAAAATTGATCCTGTTCTCCGTTTCCACCATCTCCTGCTGAATTTCGAACTGATGACTTCGGTTTTTGAACACTTCGGCTTCAAACTTTTTCACTGCCAGCTCGGTCACTTGTCCGGCCTGTTTCTGGAGTTTCACAATCCGTAGCGCATCTGTTTGAATGTCGATGTTCTGACGAACGATCTCCAATTCATTGTCGAGGGCCATCAATTCGTAGTACGAATTGGCGATCTCGGCAACCAGATGCGTAACCATGAAGTTCTTGCCCTCAACACTTGACAGGTAACGTAGGTAAGCCGACCTCTTGGCATTCCGTAGCTTCTTCCAGATATCGATCTCCCACGATGCGAAGAACCCGAACATGTAGTCCTGAAGATGCTCAGGCACCTCTTTTCCCGGTGCATATTCGTCATTGGCATCACTTACACCCTGACTCGTGTACTTGCCAACCTTTTCAATTCCGGCTCCGGCCCCAAGACTCACATTCGGTAGGTACTCGCCCTTTCTGGCCCTTACCTCATTGTTGGCAATGTCCATTTCCTGCAACAGGATATTCAGTTCCTGATTGTTTTTCAAGGCTGTATCTATCAAAGCGATCAAGAACGGATCGGTGAAGAAATCCTTCCATTTGAGCTGTGCCGAATTGAGGGTGTCATGAGATTCCACGAAACTTTCCGGCACCGATCGGTCCTCTGTCCTCAAATTCAACGTTGGTACACACGATGTAAAAGATAGCAGTACCAACAGACCTACTCCTAAGCCGTACTTATTAATGAGTTTCATTTTTCTGATTCTTCGAGTTAGTTCCTCTGTTTCTTTTGATGAGCTCGCGTAGGCGTGCATTCATTCGTTGGAATCGGTTTTTCGATTCCTCCTTCGATTCATTCACACGGATGAATTCTTCTGACACGGGTTCATGCCGCTGACCCTGGATCAACGACCTGCCTTGTATCATGGTGGCAAAAACGTAGTAGAGTCCTGGGATGATGAGCACACCGAATACGGTTCCGATCAGCATGCCTCCCATGGCAGACGAACCGATGGTTCTGTTGCCAATGGCTCCGGCACCGGTTGCAACCACAAGCGGAATCAATCCGGCAATGAAGGCGAACGAGGTCATGAGGATAGGTCTGAAACGTGCCCTGGCCCCTTCAATGGCCGCTTCAAGTACCGTTGCCCCATCGCGCTGGCTCTGCACAGCGAATTCCACGATCAAAACCGCATTCTTACCAAGTAGACCGATGAGCATGATCAGGCCGATCTGTGCATAGACATCGTTGGCAAGTCCCAATGCCTTCAACAGCAGGAACGAACCGAATACACCCATTGGAAGGGAGAAAAGAACCACCAACGGCAGCACGAAACTCTCGTACTGTGCAGCAAGTACGAGGTACACGAATATGAGTACCACCGCAAAGATGTAGATGGCTTCATTTCCACGTCTGGCCTCATCGTACGAAAGGCCTTCCCAATCTATATCGTACCCGCGGGGAAGTGTCTTGGCGGCAACATCGCGAATGGCATCTATGGCATCGCCACTGGTATACCCTTTGGCAGGCAGACCACGTATGGCCGCAGAATTATACAGGTTGTATCGCGTGATCTCGTTCGGACCTAAGCGCTTCTCCAGCTTCATGAACGAAGAGTATGGAACCATCTCTCCTTCTTCGTTCTTTACGAAAAGGTTCTGCAGATCGGAAGGCATTCTGCGGTATTCGGGGGCCGCTTGGGTGTACACCTTGAAGAACCGACCAAAGCGGATAAAGCCCTGCTCGTAAGTACTCCCTATAAGAATATTGAGATTCTCCATGGCCCTGCCAATGGAAACCCCTTTCTGCATGGCGGCCTTGTTGTCAATCATCAACTCGTATTGCGGATAGTTTGCCGCGTAAAATGTAAAGAGGCCAGTCAGTTCCTTGCGCTCCCGCAAGGCGTCCATAAATCCGTTATTGATACGTTCGAACTCGTGGTAATCTGTTCCGTTGGTCTTATCGAGCAATCGGAGCGAGAAACCTGCAGATGAACCGAAGCCAGGTACGGCAGGTGGCTCGAAATACTCGATCACCGCACCAAGGTTCTTGGTCTCCGCCTCCAAATGTTCCATTATCTCCAACACGGAATGGTGGCGCTCTGACCATGGTTTCAGGTCGATGAGGCAGGTTCCTGCGTTGGAGCCTCTACCCTCTGTCATGATCTCGTATCCTGCCAACGAAGAAACCGATTCAACTCCATCGATCTCTTCAGCGATCTTCTGCAACTCCTGCGCTACCTGATTGGTGCGTTCGAGTGTGGAGCCCGGAGGGGTTTGAATGATGGCGTAGATGGTTCCTTGGTCCTCACTTGGAATGAACCCTGCCGGCAATACTTCGCTGGTGATATAGATACCAACACAGAATGCAATGAGCACACCGAAGGTGAGAAAACGTCTCACCACAATGGTGTTGAGCACGGATACATAGTGGCCGGTGAGCTTCTCAAACCCCCGGTTGAACCAATCAATGAAACGGTCCATGATGGATCTCTTCCGGTGCGAACCATGATGGTTCTTAAGCAGCATGGCACATAGCACGGGGGTCAGCGTCAATGCAACAATGGCGGAAAGGATGATGGCCCCTGCCATGGTAATGGAGAACTGACGGTAGAAGACTCCCACCGGCCCCGTCATGAAGGAGATGGGAATGAACACCGAAACCATGACCAATGTAATGGCAATGATGGCCCCTCCTATTTCGCCCATCACCACCTTCACGGCATTGTACGGACTCATGTCCTTTTCCTCTGCCATTTTCGCATGCACGGCCTCCACCACCACAATGGCGTCATCCACCACAATACCAATGGCCAACACCAAGGCGAAAAGCGTGATGAGATTGACCGATAGGTCGAAAAGCTGCATCACGAAAAACGCACCGATGAGCGACACTGGCACTGCGATGATAGGAATGAGCGTTGAGCGCCAATCTCCTAGAAATAGGAACACCACGAGTGCCACAAGCAGGAACGCGTCCCTTAAGGTATGAAGCACCTGCTCCATGGATGCGTCAAGGAATTTGGAAACATCGTAGCTGATCTTATACTCGATTCCAGGAGGCATCTCCTCCTCCAATTCTGCGAGCTTCTTCTTCACGTTCTCAATCACCTCGCTCGCATTGCTCCCCATGGTCTGTTTCAGCACGATGGAAGATGACGGATGACCATCCAGATTGGAGTAGATGTCGAAGAATTCGCTTCCGAGTTCCACTTCGGCTATGTCCTGTAGTTTAATGAGCTCGCCTTCCTCATTGGCCCGAACGATGATGTTGCGGTATTGCTCAGCCTCGTTGTATCGATCCTGAAAAACCAGCACATACTCCAACGATTGGGCTTCTATGCCCGAACTCTGCCCCAAGCGTCCGGGCCGCGCAATGACACTTTGCTCTTCCATGGCCTTAAGCACTTCCTCTGCAGAAATACTGTAAGCGCGCATTCTATCCGGCTTCAACCATATGCGCATGGCGTATTTCCTACTTCCTAAGATCTGCGCCTGGGCTATTCCGTTTATACGTTGCAACTCTGGGATCATCTTGGTGTAAGCATAGTTGTAGAGGAATTTCTCGTCCACTCCGGTCTTCTTGCCCTCTCCTTCGCCATAGAGGTTCACATACATGAGCATGCTTGGCTGAACAGGTGTGATGATGACCCCTTCGCGCTGAACCAATGGTGGCAACAGCGGCATTACCTGATCCACACGGGTCTTTACGCGCACCACTGCTTCGTCCGGGTCGACATCCGGGTCGAATATGACACGGATGGTTCCCTCACCTGCACTTGTGGCATCGGAGGCGATGTAACGCATTCCCTGCACGCCATTGATGGCTGTTTCGAGCGGAATGATGGTTGATTTGGTAAGTACATCGGCACTGGACCCCGGAAAGGCAATGAAGATGTTGACCGTTGTCGGTGCAATCTGCGGGAACTGCGATTTGGGCAGTTGATTGATGGAGAGTGCTCCAACGAAAATGATGATGACCGAGATGACTATCGCCATCACTGGTCTGTGTATGAATTTACTGAACATGATCCGTGGTTTTAAGAGTTGACCTTATTCAGCATACATGCCCAGGTTCATCATGACCGAATCGGGACGAGCGAACGTATAAGCGATCTCCTGACCGTTCTTTACTTTCCTGATTCCGTCCAACAGTATCCTATCCGTTTCCTTCAGACCTTCGGTCACTACGAACAGATGCTGCAGTTCTTCGCCAACCTTTATCTTGGTAGAACGCGCCACGCCATCATCGCCAATAACGAATACATAGCGCTGGTCCAACACTTCGAATGTGGCTTTCTGCGGCACGAGCAAGGCATCCTTGATCTTGGTATCCATCAGGATGTTTCCTGTTTCACCATGCCGTAACAACCGCTGCGGATTGGGAAACGTGGCCCTGAAGGCAATGTTCCCTGTATGATTATCGAAATCGGCCTCAATAGTGGTGATCTTTCCAACGTGATCGAATTCCTCACCGTTGGCCATTATCAATCGAACGGTCTTACCATTCTCGGCCTTGGCGTTCCGCATGTAATCAAGATACTCTGCTTCGGGCACATTGAAGTAGACCCACATCTGGCTGTTGTCCGAAAGTTCGGTGAGGAGCTCGCCTTCATCGAGCAGGCTTCCGAGCCTCACATGGAAATGGTCCATGATACCATCGAACGGGGCGCGCACCTGGGTGAATCCGAGATGTACTTTAGCCAGTGAGACCTCCGCTTTGGCCTTGTCCAGTTTTGCCTTGGCCAAGGCGAGTTCATTGAACGAAACCACATTACTGTCGGCCAGTATCTTCGTGTTGCGGTATTCTATTTCTACGAAATCTGCTTCGGCCTGTGCTTTTTGCAGTTCGGCCTCATATAGCATGGGGGTCACCTGAAACATGAGCTGGCCTTTCCGTACCATTTGACCTTCGTCTACGAAGATCTCCTGTAAGTAGCCGCGCTCCAATGCCCGCAATTCGATATGCTGAATGGCATGTATCTGACAGACGTATTCTCGGGTGGTAACCGTGTCCATTCTCACAGGACTCGTGACCAGATAGGTTACCTTTTCCTCCTCGTGGTGTTTGTCCGAATGGCAGCTTGTAGCTAATACCAAGAGGGCCAACAGGCAAACGACAAGAAGACCGGGATTCGGGAATTCAATATTTTTCATCTTATGAGACTGAATGTTAATATGGATGCGCATAAGCGCGAAATGGAATGCTAGAATGATGGATGGCGCCCGGAACGGGCAAACGCAACAAGCGTGTTCTGAACGGATCGGAACAACGCAACAGACCCCAGACGGGTCCGTGTCTACTCGGGTATCAGACTATGATGGTGCACTTGTCCAAATAAATGGGCACGTGCGAGGCATGCGGAAAGAATGCACGCGAACCGGCATTGAAACCGGATAAAGAAGTGGCTTGGAAAATCAGCCCTTTGAGAAAATCGAATTGGAGGTAAACGAATGCCAATGCTGGAGCCTCGAAGCCGCGAAGCCTGGTTTCGAGTTTATTCAACTCGTCCACCTCGCTCATCTCAAGACAGCAAGAACTCGTTTCGTGATAATGATGGGAAACCAGATCGGCCACAAGATTCGTGGCAAACACGCTCAAAAGGAACAGAAGAATGAATTGAACCGTCTTGTGTTTCACTGGATCATTCTGAATTTCGGGGGCGAATGTATGGAAATCCGGTGCTGCCACGACAGTCTTTAACATGTCGTTAACAGAATAGATCCACTCCTATCAGCTAACAAGCTCGTTATAGACTGCAGCGAAATACAAACCACCTCCCAGAATGACGCAGATGTGCCAAACGAAATGCGTCCATTTCTTGGATTTCCAGAGGTAGAAGAAAACACCAACGGTGTAGAAGAATCCACTTGAGACCATCAGGATCTTGGTGCTCCGCTCAAAGGCCTGGTAAAACAACAACGGATCGAGGAACAGGATGTAGGCCATCACCACGTAGATCAGGGTAGAGAACACCTTGAACCGATGCACATAGCGCGCCTTGAACCAGATGCCGACAATGGTCATGGCCCAAAGCGCCACGAGGAACAGCAGGCCTTTTTCATTCATCAGACGGTTCATGATCAATGCCGAGTAGCTGCCCGAAATGAGGAAGTAAATGCTGATGTGGTCGAGTTTCTTCAACAGCAGTTTTCTCCGTCTTTCAATGGTACCATGATAAACGGTTGAACTGACAAAAGATAGCACAAGCGAGAACGCATAGAGCCACACCCCTACCCAGCCCCAGGATGGCAGCCCGTGGGTTTCAACAAGAAGGAAGACGCACCCTGCAACCGCTGCAACGGCCCCTACACCATGCGATATGGTATTGGCGCGCTCCTCCTCTATCGAATATGTAGTAACTGGAACCTCCATTCAAATGCAATGAACGGGAGAATTTACAACTGTTCCAAACAAGAAACACTTATGCATCCGATCTGGCTATTCTGTTTGCGATTCCTTTTTACGGAGTTTTCGAAAATCAACGTTGTAGGTCATACTAAGTTGAAGTGTATGATTCCGCTCATGATGCACGCCATCACTCTTTATAACGTAATGGTTCAAATACCCAGCCTGCATATTCCAATTCTGATTAAAACGCCAACCTAGAGCCACAAATAACCTATTCTGATCGAGGATGTTTTTGGCAATTCCCTTCCCAAATCCGAGGAATATTTCGTCATAAATGGAAATGAAAAGTGTATTGTCACTCATATCTTTTCTACTTAACGGAACGGAAATCATGAATCGATAACGTGCACGATTCCTATAATTAAAGCCATCCCGGTTTGACTCTCCTAATTCATCTTTCACCATATTCTCAATCAATCGCTGTTCTAAACGAAAACGATGGTTGAAATAAAATCTCCAGATCTCTTGGTTAAGAATAAACTGTTGCCAAATTCTATGTTCCACTGTTGAAACATCTATGGGCTGATCGCCATATGGATAAGAAACAATCCAACCGTACCCTGCGGTTACCAGGGGTCCTGTTTTTAAATGATAATCTACTCCAACCCTTAAAAGAGATTGCTGCCACTTTTCGCCCCAACCGGTCCTACGCCATTGATACTCGCTGTGCAAGCCCCATCGGTCTGATATTCGGTGATTTCCGAAATACATGTACCATGAGTGATATTGATCTGCTATCTGATTTTGACCAAACAAAGTGGTCATCACATTTTGAAAAAATAGAACCAGTATTATCGTTCTCATAACCGAATCGGTAAAATCCCGAAGCGATCAGGTAGATCGCTTCGGGATTCAAAGAGGCAACCAAGCCTTATTGTTAAAACTTCAGTTTATAGACATCGTCAAGGATCTCATTGTTGCTGAAGTTGACTTCCAGGTCTTTGATGATACCCGAACCGACCCCATAGACCCAACCATGCAGGTGCAATTCCTGCTTGCGGCCCCATGCGCGCTGCACAATGGATGTCTTGGCAAGATCGTGAACCTGCTCGCGTACATTGAGTTCGACAAACCGGTTGAAC
>JBFHEW010000077.1:0-8441 GCA_041583955.1 Bacteroidia bacterium
AACCCGATGGGCGAGGATTTCGACTACAGAAAAGAGTTCAACAGCTTGGATTATGAGGCCGTAAAAGCAGACCTGAGAAATGTGATGACCGACTCCCAAGACTGGTGGCCAGCAGATTATGGACATTATGGTCCGTTCTTCATTCGCATGGCATGGCATAGTGCCGGAACGTACAGGACCGGAGATGGACGTGGTGGCTCGCGCGAAGGGCAACAGCGATTTGCCCCACTCAACAGTTGGCCAGACAACGGAAACCTTGACAAGGCACGAAGGCTGATATGGCCCGTTAAGCAGAAGTACGGCAACAAGATATCTTGGGCCGACCTCATGATTCTGGCAGGAAACGTGGCGTTGGAATCGATGGGATTCGAAACATATGGTTTCGGTGGTGGTCGTGAGGATGTGTGGGAACCTGCCAGCAACGTTTATTGGGGTAAAGAGAAGGAATGGCTCGGTGACGAACGCTACAAGGGCGATCGCGAGTTGGAGAACCCATTGGCAGCCGTGCAGATGGGTTTGATCTACGTGAATCCGGAAGGGCCAAACGGAAATCCTGACCCGAAGGCAGCGGCCATCGATATCCGCGAAACCTTCGGAAGAATGGGCATGAACGATGAAGAGACCGTGGCGCTTATCGCTGGAGGTCACACCTTCGGTAAAACGCATGGTGCCGGTGATGCATCGCTGGTTGGACCTGCTCCCGAAGCTGCACCCATTGAAGAACAGGGTTTCGGATGGACAAGCAGTTACAAATCCGGTAAAGGTGCCGATGCCATTACGTCCGGTTTGGAAGTCATTTGGACGCCAACCCCCACTCAGTGGAGCCACGGATTCTTCACCATGCTATTCAATAATGAATGGGAACTCACCAAAAGCCCGGCAGGTGCGCACCAATGGGTGGCAAAAGATTCGGAGGCCTTTTTCCCAGACGCGTTCGATAAGGACAAGAAGCATAGGCCCACCATGCTAACCACCGACCTTTCACTACGTTTCGACCCAACGTATGAGAAGATCTCGAGACGTTTTCTCGAGAATCCTGAGGAATTCCAGCAGGCGTTTGCGAAAGCGTGGTTCAAACTCACCCACCGCGACATGGGACCAAAGGCACTGTATCTAGGACCAGAAGTACCGAAAGAAGACCTTATCTGGCAGGATCCGATCCCTTCAGCCACGTACAAGACCATCAACGCCAGCGATATCGCATCGCTCAAGAAAAGCATACTCAATTCCGGACTCACCGTGCCAGAACTTGTAACAACGGCTTGGGCTTCGGCATCAACCTATCGTGGTTCTGATAGAAGGGGTGGTGCCAATGGAGGTCGCATACGGCTGGAGCCGCAGCGCAGTTGGGAAGTGAACAACCCGAAGCAATTGAATAAGGTATTGGCAAAATTGGAAGAGATCCAAACTGCATTCAACACCCGCTCGGGCGACCGAAAGGTATCCATGGCCGATCTTATTGTGCTAGGAGGTGCCGCTGCTGTTGAAAAGGCTGCAAAAGATGCCGGTCATGACGTGCAGGTTCCATTCATCCCTGGTCGCACAGATGCAACACAGGATCAGACCGACATCGAATCGTTTGCCGTGCTGGAGCCTATGGCCGATGGTTTCCGCAATTACCTCAAGACCAAATACACGTTTACCACCGAAGAACTGTTGGTTGATAAGGCACAGCTCCTTACGCTTACAGCACCGGAAATGACAGTTCTTGTTGGAGGAATGCGCGCCTTGAACGCCAATTTCGATGGCTCGAAGCACGGTATCTTCGTTTCCAACCCTGGAACGTTGAGCAACGAATTCTTCGTGAACCTCATGAGCATGAGTAATTCATGGAAGGCGACTTCAGACGAAAAAGAACTCTTTGAAGGAACCGACAGAAAAACAGGGGAAGTGAAATGGACGGCAACTCGAGCTGACCTCATTTTTGGATCCAACTCGGAACTCCGCGCGTTGGCAGAGGTATATGCCAGCGATGACGCAAAAGAGAAATTCGTGAAGGATTTTGTGGCCGCTTGGAATAAAGTGATGATGCTCGACCGCTTTGATGTGAAGTAGTCCCGTTCAGACAACCAAGAAAGCACGCAGGTATTTCTATACCAGCGTGCTTTCTTTTTTAATCGATGTTTTCGTGGTGAAAAACCCAACATTCCAACAGTGGCATAGATCAACACTAACCTACAGGGTTGTCTTCTGCCACTTGACACTCAAGCAGTTACTCAACAAGGAGAACATGGTCGTCCATGGACTATGAGATCCGCACCAATCCTGCAACTGCTTTTTATCAGTATTCCAATTGATTTCTGCCATTCAATTCTGGCAGACTTTTTGTAATTTAGGTTCGAAATATTAATAAACCAAAACATAAAACATGGGTTACTACAAAACAATTGACGGAAAGAAGTATGATGGGGAACTCCTTGAATTGGCTGACAAATTGACGTCAGGCGGTGGCGATGGAAGACTATCAAAGGCAGATGCTGAGCAGCTACTGGATGCTGTGAAGGATGGAGATTCTTACACAGACATTGAGAAGGCCACAATGGCTTACATCCGTGAAAACTACAAGTGGACCGATGCAGCAGATGAGTGGTTCAGATCAGAGATCCGCAAGTGGGCTGCTTCTAAGTAATCTACTCATATCGTAATGAAAAGAGCCGACCGAATGGTCGGCTCTTTTTGTTTGTGGCGATTTTCAGGACCGGCTTACGACCTTCGATCGTTTTGCGCATTGGAAGACAGTTTGACCGATCTTGGAACAAGCACGTATTTCATATATTGGCGACCCTAAAACAGGGTGACAAAATCCATCAAAACCATCTACTGACCCATGTCCTTTTTTGATAGCCTTTCTGCCGAAGCACAGCGCGTAATGACCGAATATGAGGTGACTGAGCTGATGGTATATGGCGGCCCCATCTTCATTGCACTCATCGTTGTAGAGATCATTTTCAGTCTCAAATACAACCCCGAACTCTACAATTGGAAAGACCTGGCAACCAGTGGAACCATGGGCGTTGGTGCCGCGGCCTTGGCCGGAGCGGCAAAGATCTTCTCGCTCATCATCTTTTCAATTGTTTACATCGTGTTCAACCCGGAAGGGTCTGATGGCGTGCGGCACAACATCATTTTCGGATGGGCCGCCTTCGGTTTAGGTACTTGGTATATCTGGCTCATTTGCCAGGTGCTGGATGATTTCAGTTATTACATGGTACATAGGGCAAATCACGAGGTCCGTATCCTATGGGCTGCGCACATCGTCCATCATTCATCCGATCATTTCAATCTTGGAACCGCTGTCAGGAATGGATGGGTAACCCTCTTTTACAAACCATTCTTCTACATGTGGATCTGTGCCCTTGGCTTCCACCCCATCATGCTAATGACCTGTTTGAGCATTGAAGCATTCTGGCAATATCAACTTCATGTTCAATGGATGCCTCGCCTCGGCTTTCTCGAAAAGATCTTCAACCTTCATAAGCATCACGAGGTACACCACTCTTCTGACATCGAATACCTCGATAAGAACCATGGTGGGTACCTTATCATCTTCGACAAGATGTTCGGCACATTCAAAGACAAGGACGATAGCAAGCCTGTTACCTACGGTGTGCTGCATCCACCGAAATCGCACAACCCGGTTGAAGTGCTCTCGCACGAATATGTGAACATTTGGAACGATGTGAAGAACGCCAAGACCTGGAAAGGTCGTTTCATGTATATTTTCGGACCTCCCGGATGGACCGAGGATGGCACCGGAAAAACAACGAAACAGATGCAGGCCGAACTCAGAATGCAGCAGCAGAAGGCCGCATGATACTTAGTGAGAATGAATTCAACGGCTGAACATCGCATAAGTTGACTATTTTTCCTGCATGTCAACAATAAACGAATGCTTCTCCATTGCTGATCTGCGCGAGCTGGCCATTAAAAAGCTCCCATCGGTCATGTTCGACTACTTGGAAGGCTCGGCAGAAGACGAACTCACGGCAGAGTGGAATCGGAACGCCTTCAGCAAGTACGAATTCGTTCCCCGCGTGCTGAGAGACGTAAGCAGTATTGACCTCTCCACCAAATTTCAAGGAGTGGATATTACGCTGCCTGTAGTTACCGCGCCAACCGGAATGACCCGCATGTTCCATTGGGAAGGCGAAAAAGCAGTTGTTAGGGCCACCCATAAAGCGGGTACTGCTTACTCGCTAAGCACGGTTGCTACCACTTCCATCGAAGATGTTGCCAACGAATCAAAGGGTCCGATGTTCTTTCAGATTTACGCATGGCATGACCGCAAGATGGTTTATGATTTCATTGACCGCTGCAAAAAGTACAATTATGATGGCCTGATGTTGGCAGTTGATCTGGCCTCGCTTGGAAAACGCGAACGCGACCTGAGAAATGGCCACGGCAGGCCTGCGGTTCTACGCAGAAACACGGCACTTTCAGCGCTCAGCAAACCAGAATGGTTGTTCCATTTTCTGACCAAACCTAAAATGCGCATGGCCAACATGGTCAATCACCTGCCACATGGTGCTGATGCCCTGAAGGTGGTTGATACGGTCAATCAACAGTTCAGCGCCTCGGTGACATGGGAAGACGCGAAAGAGTTGCAGATGTTGTGGGGCGGTAAATTCATGCTGAAAGGAATCCAATCGGTAGAAGATGCCGTTCTTGCTGCTGAAATGGGCGCAACGGGCATCATTCTGTCGAACCATGGAGGCCGCCAATTGGATGGAGCTCCCGCAGGACTGGATCTGCTGCCCGAAGTGGTAAAAGCAGTTGGTCCAACGATGGAAGTGATTGTGGATGGCGGCATTCAACGCGGCTCGGATGTGATAAAGGCAATAGCGCTTGGCGCGAGTAGTGTACTTATAGGACGCGCTTACCTTTACGGTTTGGCTGCAGGTGGCGAAGCAGGCGTGACCCGTACATACGAAATACTTCGTGATGAAATGACCCGCGTCATGCAACTGATAGGCTGCAGTTCTCTTTCTGAACTTGGCCCTCAACATATCAAACGACACGTATAACTGCTGACATTAATAGGGTTACATCATTTTTAAATCCATTTAACTACCAGTTTATCGTTAATTTGAATTTTCTTAATCATCTCATAAACCCCATGAAAAGAATTCTTACACTCTCTGCCCTTCTCGTCTTAGGCTCTATGGCGGCCAATTCCCAATGCGTTGAAATTCCGAAGAACCGCGTTCTGCTGGTAGGCGACAGTTGGGCATCGTTCATGAATGCCGATCAAACCATTACCAACGGTCTTAGGATTCTCGGTCACTCTGACAAGAAATTCACTTCAAGTGTAGTGATAGCTGAGAACGGTGCAGAAACAAACGACTTCTTGACACAATCAAAACAGGATGCCATTCAGGCATTGATCGATGCCAATCCTGAAATCGACATCATACACTTGAGTATAGGAGGAAACGATGTGCTAGGTGATTGGAATATCAGTTTCACACAAGAGCAGACTGACAGTTTGGAAGTAGCAGTTGCCGGGAGGCTGATACAAGTGATCGAATTCTTGAAGAGCACTCGACCAGGAATGCGCGTTTTCTGGGCGGGGTACACTTATCCTAACTTCGAAGAGGTGATCGAAGAGATCGCTCCGTTCCAATCCAGTCATCCGTTCTTTGGTACTTGGGATGGAATGCAACGACCGAATTTCCTTCAGATAAACACGGTGCTTAACGACTTTTCCGATTCGGTTGCTGTTTACACAGATGCTGACCCACAGGTTGATTTCGTAAGGGCACAGGGAATTCTGCAATACGCCTATGGGCAGGATACACCTTTGGGCGTAGCCCCAGGTGGCACCTACCCTGCTTTTTCTCAACCGTTGCCTTTGGGAGACCCTGCTTATCCTTCTCCAAAGCAGACGATGAGACTCTATGCAGGTATTTTCACCGATTGCTTCCATTTATCCACTGCGGCATATCTGACCATGTTCACCTATCAGGGAGAGCAGTTCTATCAGAATTTCTTCATGGACGATATGTATACGATTTCGGAAGGAGGTAACATGGACGGTTCGGTTTCATCTGCGGGAGATGTATCAAACACCATCATGCTTGGAGAAGCTGATGGCAACGAAGTGGCTGCCGTTGTTTCCTTCAACACGCAACAGATGGCCGATACCACTTTGGTCGGAGCAAGCATTTTCCTTCGTAGAGAAAGCATTACAGGAACGAATCCGATAGCTGCCAACGACATCATGGTCACCATGGTCAATGGTACGTTCGGTACCTCTGCCGCAGTAGAAGCTGTTGATTTCGTTGATACTGGCGATGCTTCTGGTGAGCCGTGTAAGCATGGGTCGTTCAACAATAACTCGCGCGATGGTCATTGGGTACGCTTGGACCTTACGGCTGAAATGCTGGCCAACATCAGCGCTTCCGACCACATTCAGTTCATGATCTCAGTTCCTGGATTCACCGGAGGATCGATAACATTCAACGATGCTTCCGACCCGAGCAAAGCTCCTAAATTGAATTTGAAGTATGGCGAAGAGCCTTCAGCGGTAAGCGAGATCCGCGCGGCTAAGGAACTGCCGGTTTATCCGATCCCTACGGTTGGTCCGCTGACGGTTGATGTGGCCACCAATTCTGTTCGCTCCATTGATGTGATAAATGTGTTGGGAGCCGTAGTGCTTCAGCCAGCGGTAAGCAACAATAGGATCGACATATCATCGTTGCCAAACGGCACTTATATCCTTCGGATAACTACCGATGAAGGTATCAGCGCCAAGCGCATCATAAAGCGTTGATACGCATCTGTTTGAAAACATAAGAAAGCCCGACCGGAATCAACACCGGTCGGGCTTTCTGCTTTTTGAAGATAATTGAATTCAGAAGGAAGCCATTTTCTCCTTGAATTCCTCAATGGCATCAGGTATATGCGTAGTAACCTCAAAAAATGCTGCCAGCTTCTTCTCATCGATCTGGTTGACAATGGCCCGTTCAAGCCTAAAAACCGCCCGCAGTGCCACCTCCCGCTTTTCCTTTCCTTTGGCCGTAAGACAGACGTACGACATCCTTTTGTCAATCTCATCCCTATTCCGAAGAATAAACCCATCCTTCTCCATCGACTTGAGTATGCGACTAAGGCTATTGGGTTCCATACCCATTCTGGGAGCAATTTTGGTAACAGGTGTTCCCTCTTCCTCATTGATGGCCAACAGCACAAAAGCCATGCTTACCGAAGCACCGTGCTCAGCTGCCATTTCGTTATACAGTTTCGATATCTGAAACCAAGACGACCTCAGCTGATAAATGACCATCTGATCCGCCAACCGCAGAAATTCATCCATTCGTAAAATTTGAGCACGCAAGATAGCATGATCGGAATCTTTGAGTTGACAAGAATCAATGATTGCACGAAATTGTGATAACTTGCATTCATGATACGAAAGTCAGTTTCCGCCACTCTTACCCTAGGAATACTCCTTCTTTTATGGGGATGTCCCTATAAATCTCCTGTAGCTTTGGGTCCAGCAGAAGAGAAAATACGTTCAGAGTATATCGGTTCCTGGGTGCCTGAGAATGAGGTTTCGAAAAAGAATCCTTCGTATTATGTCATTGCCAAGCACGACTCGGTGCATTATGCCATCGATAACGTGCAGTATAATGAGGAGGCGGATGACTACACCACTAAGAACTACATCGGCCATACCACCTCCATGGATGGATTCGTGTTCATGCACTTAGTAGAATCCGGAACCAAGGAGTTCCTGATGCACCGACTGGACATCACTCCTACGGGCCTGATCCTTTATGAAGTGACTGATAATATTGACGAGCGTTTCGACTCGTCTGATAAGATGCGCGCGTTCTTTAAGCAGCACATGCGTTTGAGCTTCTTCTACAACAAGGATGAACTTCGTTTGGTAAGAAAACCGGATTGAAGTGACAACCGACAGCTGTTCCATTCTAACCCATTGTTCACTTCAATGCCGCAAGGATGTCCTCTGGAATTGTCCTGAGTCTGTAGTTGGTTGGAAGATCGGCAAAGACCACTTTACCCTGTTCGTCCAAGACGAAGGTTGTCGGTTTCGGAACATCGCTATCGTAACCTAAAATTTGAAACCCTGCAGGGAGGCCATTTTCCTGTAGGATTCCCAAGGCTTTTGCCGCATTATTGTCAACATCCACCAGAAAATCGTAATCCATACCAACCCTTATGGCGTGGTTTCGGCTCTTGACATGAGATTGCGGGCTTATCAGCGTGATTTTCACTCCTAAAGCATCAAACTGAGGCTCGAAATCATTCAGTTCCTGTACTTGGGCCGTACAAATCGGACACCAGTTTCCGCGATAGAATATCACCAGTCGCTTCTGCCCCTTCCAATCGTCTGAACTCAACGGATTGCCATCGTAATCCTCCAGCCCGATCCTGGGCAAACGCTTGCCCACAACGATCCTATCCTTGGTCCTATC